>CAYTMB010000022.1:0-15039 GCA_964438465.1 uncultured Rhodovulum sp.
ACGGATCCGGAGGCGGGCGAGACCCTGTTCGCGGGAGAGGTGGAGCTTGTCGAGCTGCTCGGCAATTCCACCGTGGTGCATGTCTCGACCCAGGGCGGCCTGCTGATCGTCCAGGGCGACGGTGACCTGCCGGCGCGGCTCGGCGACAGGGTCGGCCTCACCTTCGATCCGGCGCGCACCCATCTCTTCGACGCGCAGGGCGAGGCGCTGCGGTGACGGTCCTCGTCATCGGCACCGCGGACACCAAGGCGGCGGAACTCGCCTTCCTCGCCGAGCGGATAACGGCGCTCGGCGTCCCGGCGCGCATCGTCGACGTCTCCACCTCGGGAAACGCGGCCGCCGGGCCGGCCGACGTGTCTCCCGGCGAGGTGGCGGCGGCGCATCCGGCCGGGCGCGCGGCCGTCTTCACCGGCGAGCGCGGCAGCGCCGTGGCAGGCATGGCCGAGGCGCTCGCGCATTGGCTGCCGACGCAGGCCGGCGTCTCCGGCGCGATCGGGATCGGCGGATCCGGCGGCACGGCGCTCATTGCGCCGGCGCTGCGGGCGCTGCCGGTCGGGGTTCCGAAGATGCTGGTCTCGACCGTCGCCGCCGGCGACGTCCGGGCGCATGTCGGCACGAGCGACCTCGTCATGGCGCCCTCGGTCACCGACATCGGCGGGCTCAACCGCATCTCGCGGCTCGTGCTCGCCAACGCCGCCGCCGCCATCGCCGGCATGGCCGCCGCGCCGCCGCCGGAGGCGGCGGACGCCCGGCCGGCGATCGGGTTGACGATGTTCGGGGTCACCACCGCCTGCGTCAGCCAGGTGGCCGAAAACCTGGGCGCCGACTACGAGTGCATCGTCTTTCACGCCACCGGGACCGGCGGGCGCACGATGGAGGATCTGGCGGCGCAGGGCCGGCTCGACGGCGTCATCGACGTCACGACGACCGAGCTCTGCGACCGGCTGGCCGGCGGCATCATGCCCGCGAGCCCCGACCGCATCGACCGCCTGGCGCCGCTCGGGCTGCCCTATGTCGGCTCCTGCGGGGCGCTCGACATGGTGAACTTCGCCGCCCGCGACAGCGTGCCCGCGCGCTACCGGGACCGGCTCCTCCACATCCACAATCCGCAGATCACCCTGATGCGGACGACCGCCGGGGAGAACGCCCTGATCGGCGCCGAGATCGCGGCGAGCCTCAACCGCTTCGCGGGGCCGGTCTGCTTTCTCATCCCCGAGCACGGGGTTTCGGCGCTCGACGCCCCGGGCCAGCCGTTCCACGACCCGGAGGCCGACGCCGCGCTCTTCGAGGCGATCGAGCGCAATTTCCGCCAGGACGACCGCCGGCGACTGCGCCGTCTGCCCTGGCACATCAACGATTCTGCCTTCGCCGCGGCCGTCGCCGACGCTTTCCGCGGCCTCACGACCGAGGGAATGCGATGAATAACCACGATCGACGGAGCCTGATGGCCCGATTCCGGGCCCAGATCGCCGAGGGCCGGCCGCTGGTCGGCGGCGGCGCCGGGACCGGCCTGTCGGCGAAATGCGAAGAACTGGGCGGCATCGATCTCATCGTGATCTACAATTCCGGGCGCTACCGCATGGCCGGGCGCGGCTCGCTCGCGGGCATGCTCGCCTTCGGCAACGCCAACGACATCGTCATGGAGATGGCGCGCGAGGTCCTGCCGGTGGTGAAGTCGACGCCGGTGATCGCCGGCGTCAACGGGACCGATCCCTTCTGCAACTTCGACGAATTTCTCGACCGGATCCGCGCGGTCGGCTTCGCCGGAGTGCAGAACTTCCCGACGGTCGGGCTGATCGACGGCCTGTTCCGGCAGAACCTCGAGGAAACCGGCATGGGCTACGACTGCGAGGTCGCCCTCGTCGCGAAGGCGCATGCGAAGGACCTGCTCACCACGCCCTATGTCTTCGACGAGGACCAGGCGCGGGCGATGGTCGGGGCGGGCGCCGACATCGTCGTCGCCCATATGGGGCTGACCACGGGCGGGGCCATCGGCGCCGGGACCGCGCTCTCGCTCCCCGACGCGGCCGAGCGGGTGCAGGCCATCGCCGCGGCGGCGCGCTCGGCCCGCGCGGACGTCATCGTGCTGTGCCACGGCGGGCCGATCTCGGCGCCCGAGGACGCAAGCTACGTGCTCGGGACCTGCCCCGACTGTCACGGATTCTACGGCGCCAGCAGCATGGAGCGGCTGCCGACCGAGACCGCCATCGTCGCGCAGACGCAGGCGTTCAAGAGCATCCGCCGCGCGCGGCCGGCGGATTGACCGTCCGAGACCAGAGGAGGACCAAATGGCGAGAGTCTATGTAAGCGACGTGATCGATCTGCCGATCGACCGGGTCTGGGCGCTGGCGCGCGACTACAACGGTCACGGCGACTGGCATCCGGTCATCGCCGCAAGCGAAGTCGAGGAGGGGCGGCCCGCCGACCAGGTCGGCTGCGTGCGCGCCTTCACGACCACAGACGGCGGCTTTCTTCGCGAGCGGCTGCTGAGCTTCTCGGACCGTGACCACAGCTTCACCTATTCGATCCTCGAAAGCCCGATGCCGATCGAGAACTACGTCGCGACCTTCCGCTGCACGCCGATCACCGAAGGGGACCGCACCTTCGTCGAATGGTGGGCGGAGTTCGACGTCGATCCGAAGGACGAGGCGGACATCCGTCAGCGGGTCGGCCGCAACACCTTCGCCGCGGGCATTCGCGCGCTCGCGAACCGTCTCGGCTGATTGCAGGACGGCGCCGGCCTCCCGAGGCCGGCGCCCCGCAAGGTTCGCAATCGGCTGAATGAACCGTTTTACACCAACGGCCCCGGGCGCCCGGCCCGCGCCGAAGCCTTCCCGAATCCTGAAAAAGTGGCAAGGCGGTTTCCAGCCGCTTTCCAGCTGGATTCCAGCCAGAGAAAATCACGCCTTTTCAGCCGCTTGCCGCGCTTCTCCCCAGCTTGTGGAATTTCACCTGCGAACGCGCCATCCGGCCGGCGCCGATCAGGCCTCGGACCCCGGATCGCCCGCGCGGTCGAGGGCGTTGCGGCGCATCCGGTTGTAGAGCGTCTTGCGCGAGATCCCGAGATAGGCGGCCGTCGCCGCGCGCCTGAACCGGTTCTTCCTCAGGCCGTCGAGCAGCCACTCCCGTTCCGTGGCGAACAGCGTCGAACGCCCCGATCGCGGCAGGAGCGGCTCGACCTCCACCGGAGTGATGACGTCTCCCTCCGCGGCGAGCGCCCCGGCCTCCACCGTCGCGCGCAACTGCTCGACGTCGCCGGGCCAGGCCTGCTCGACGACGATCCGCCAGGCGGCGTCGTCGAGCCGGAGCCGCGGCCTGCGCAGCTGGGTGCGAAGTCCGCGGATCACCATCTCCAGAACGGTCGGGACATCCTCCGCCCGTTCGGCCAGCGGCGGGATCTCGAAGTGGATGAGCCCCGGGATCGCCGCCACCTGCGGTCCGCTCGCGACGATGAGCCTGACGTCCAGCGGCGCCGTGGCCCGGTCCCCGATCCGGCGCAAGCGCCCGCGGCGCACCGAGTCCGCGACCTCTTCGATGAGTTCGGCCGGCGCCCGGTCGGCGACCCGCAGGATGAGCGACCCGCCGGACGCCATCTCGAGCCAGCCGATCCTCGCGCGCCCGTTGCCGGGCCTCGCGCCGGGCGCGCTCCCGAACATCTCCAGCCGCAGCGCCTCGACGCTCCTCGGGCCGACATGCGCCGTCACGGCTTCGGCCTGACGATGGCGGCTCAACCGGTGCAGCGTCTCCGCCACATGCTCGGCGGCGACCGCGTCGGCCAGTCGCAGATGGACGGGACGGTCGGTCGCGGCGAGGCGAAGCAGGCGGTTGCGCGCCTTGCGCATCACTTCGGAGCGGCCCGCGATATAGATCGGGAAGGCGGGATTGGCGGCGGTCCGGTCCTCGCGTTCGACGCCGGCGGCCGGGCCGATCGACTTGAACGACGAGGTCGCGCTTTCGATCGCCGTTTCCAGCGGCACCCGGTCGATAGTCGATCCACCGATGTAGCCGTCGATGTTCACGAAGCGGCAGAGCTCGTCGAGATGGCGCGGGCTGACGATCGGACCGCCCTCGACGAGGCAGGGCGTTCCGGGCGCGATGCCGGCGACCATGCGCGCGATCCGGCCCACATGGATCGCCGCCTCCTCGATCGCCGGTCCACCGGCCGTAGCGACGCCTCCGGCGCCGCCCTGGTTCCAGCCGAGACCGATGTTGATCATGTCGACGCGCGCACGCGCCGCCGCCGCGGCCTCCGCCTCCGAATGCGTGTAGGCGATCGCCACCAATCCGGCGCGCTGCGCCGCTCCGAGCATATCGAGCTCGCGCGCATAACCGAGGCCTTCGGCCTCGAGCGCCCGACGAAACCGGCCCGACAGCATGGTCGCCGTGGGAAAGTTGGTGACGCCGGCGAACCCGGCCCGCCGCACCCGCTTGACGAGCGCCGCGATGTCGAGCCCAGGGTCGAGGGTGCAGGCGCCGAAAATGACCGGCACGCGCGACCGCGGCAGGATTTCCGCCGACGCAAAGGCCATCACGAAGGCGTTCGACTCGTTGAGGGCGAGCATCGACGCGATCGACGGCTCGCCCATGCTGCGCAGCCGACCGGCGTTCATCGCGAGCAGGAAGTCGGCGCCGCCGCGGATGGCGAAGTTCGCCGCCATCCCGGTGCCGATGGCCGCCCCGATCAGGAGGCGGCCGCGGCGCCGGCGGAACCAGAGCTTAGGCGAAGCCTCCGACATAGTCCTGCACCTCGATCGCGCGCCCGGTGCGCGCGCTCTCGATCGAGGCGAAGATGAGCGCGCTCGCCTGAACGTTCTTCTCGACTATGGTCTCCATCTCGGGACCGCCGTCAAGCCAGGCGCAGAACTTCTCGATGAGCCAGGTGTTGAGCCATTTCGGCTGGCTGAGCAGCGGAATCTTCTGGCCCGCGCCCTCGCGGCCGCGCTGGCGGCGGATCGGCTGGCGGGTGAAGATCTCGATCTCGCGGCTGTTCAGGATCGCGGTGCCGTTCTCGCATTCGACGCGCACGTACTCCTGCGTCCAGTCGTTGAGCCCGGTCGAGGCGCTCGACGAGCCCTCGTAGATCCCGCGCACGCCGTTCTCGAACACCATGGTCACGACGCCGTCGGTGTCGCCGGCGTAGTGCGCCCAGCCGGGTTTCCAGGTGGTGGCGAAGAGCGTCTTGCACTTCGCGCCGGCGAAGTCGGCGACGAGGTCGAGATGGTGAACCGCGCCCTCGATCAGCAGCGGATCCTTCATCGTGTGCCGGAACAGCGTGCCCCAGTCCATATGCCCGCGCATGTCGGAGTAGTAGCGGCAGCTGACCAGGTTGACCGGGCCGAGCAGGCCGGAGCCGATGATCTGCCGCAGCGTCGTCTTGTCCTGATCGAAGCGGTGGCTCATCGTCACCGCCATCTTCCGGCCGGCTTCGCGGACCTTGCGCGCGACGCGGACCGAGCCCTCCATGGTGTCGGCGATCGGCTTTTCGCAGAGGATGTCGACGCCATGGGCGATGGCGACGTCGACCACCGCCTCATGAAACTCCGGCGGCACCACGATCGTGCAGAAGTCCGCCCGATGCTCGGTGAACGCGGCCTCCGCATCGGTGTAGCAGGCGCTGTCGGGCAGCCCGAGAAGCTTCGCGCCCTCGGCCAGCGCCGCCTCGTCCACGTCGACGATGGCGACGACCTCGACGGTTCCATCGGCGATGTTGGCCGCCAGGAACTCCCGGCACCAGCGGCGCCCGAAACTGCCGACCCCCACATGGATCACGCGCTTGGTCATTCAGTCCCTCCCCTCGGCCGGCTGCGCCGGTCCATGCGTATGTTCCCAGAGATGGCCGATGCGCTTCTCGCGCTGCAGGCTCGTCTCGAAATAGACCGCCTCGCAGGGCTCGGGCGCGTGGGCGAGATCGTGGCGTCGCCCCATGCCGATGCAGAGGCAGTCGCCGGGGCGCATCTCGACCATCTCGCCGTCGACGACCGCCGTGCCGCGCCCGTCGAGGAGCAGCCAGTACTCGTCGCAGTCGTGATAGTGCGAGTCGATGCGGGTGGTCTTCGGATAGTCGACCGGATCGCCCGCGTCGCTCGGCGAGGGCTCGTCCTCGGCGCGGAAGACGCCGCAGCCGCCGAGTTCGCCGCCCCAGACGCCGGTGAGCCGAACCAGCGTGCTCGCCGCCTTCGAACTCGTCGCCGTCACGCGTCCCTGCGCCGGGGCGATGTCGATGAATTGCCCGGGTGCGAGAACCTGCGTGAATCCGGGCTGGCGAACGACGACGCCGCCCCTGACGGCGATCAATCTTTCTCTGGGACCTTGAGGATCGTAGCTCGTTCCCTCCCGGTCGACGTCAAGGATCGCAAAACCCTTGAGCTCGCACCAATCGGGGAATCTCTCTCCCTCGCGTATTAGCCGCGGCATCCGTTTCCTCCATTGGCCGGTTGTGCACCTGTTTCAGCGAAGCTACGCGATACCCCCGGGCCGTGAAATGCCGGGCCTTCCGGCGTTTGGGTAAAAATGGGAACCCTTGGCGCCGTCGCCTGCTGCGCCTAAGGGAACTGAGTCCACGCGCGACGGTGACGGGCCTGGCAGCGGAAGCGAGTCCAATGGAAAATCTGCTCAGCGCCTGGCCGGAGGGGACCACGGGGTCCAGCACGATCTTTTGCCCGTGCCTGGTCGGTTTGCCGCCCGATCTCGCCCCGACGCTCGCCGCCTTGCCGATCCATGACGCGAACGCCGCGCTTCTGTCGGGGCTCGCAACGCCGACTGGCGGGCTGGCGCCCGACTATGCCGGGGTGTTCTTCGCGGACCCGTTTCGCAAGCTCGACGACATTCTCGACCAGGTGCGCGCGGCGAAGATAGGGGGAGTCGTAAATCTGCCTTCGGTGGCGGGGCTCCTCGACAAATCACCGGACGAAGGGTTCGCTCGAATCTATCGGCGCGAGATGGACGGTCTCAGCCATGCCCGGAAACGCGGGTTTCGCATCCTTTGCGTCATCCCCGATCATTGCGCCGCGGACGCGACCCAGACCGATCTCCCCAGCAACTGCCCGACAATCCTCGCGTCGGATATTCGGATTTCCGCTCACGACGGCCCTCGCCGACCGAGCGCATTCCCCGGACGCACCGCTTAGCTCCGCGAACATCCAGGATGTCCTCGAGCGGTTCCCGAACGGGGTCTCGCCGTGGCCGAGCCCCGGCGGCGCCGCGCGGGCGCGGTGGATCAGCCGCTCGCGCGGACGGACGTCGCCGCGCGTCGCAGTGCCGCCGTTCGTTGCTTGCCGGGCGCAAGCCCGAGCCAGGCCGCGCGGCCGCGCGCGCAGGAATCTTGTTTGCAATACATGAGTGGGGGCAATGCCGGAGCACCGCCCCCACCCTCAATTCACCGCCCGCCTACTGCGCCAGGCAGCTGTCAGCGTTGTCCTTGGTGCAGACGTCCAGCCCGGTGAAGATCGGGTCCTCGGGCATCGTGCCGGCCTGCATGTCCTTGAGGATGAACATCGCCCTGTAGCCCATCTCGAACGGCCGCTGGCCGACCTGGCCATTGGAGAGGCCGGCCTTCAGCGCGGCCATCTGCATCGGCAGGGTGTCGGCGACGATGATCGACAGCTCGCCGGAGTCGAGCTTCGCCTTGTAGGGTTCGACGGCCTGGGTGTAGGCGTTGTCGAACCACTGGGTGAAGGCGCCCGTCGAGATGAAGGCGGTGAGATCCGGGTTCGCCGCAAGGATGTCGGTCAGGCCCTGGACCGCCTTGTTGCCGTCGTCGTCGGTGATCAGCGGGCAACCCGCGATCTCGGTCCAGCCGCCCTCGCCGGCGAGCGGGTCGCCCGGCGGCGTGCCGCCCGAGGTCCCGGCCAGCGTCTCGCGGATGCCGAGCAGGCGCTCGTTGTGGTTCGCCGCCGCGGCGCCGCCGGTCTGCAGGCAGAGCGTGCCGCCGTCCGGGTGCAGACCTTGGGCGATCTTGGCGAGGTTGACGCCGATGTCGTAGTTCTTGGTGCCGAGATAGGTGGCGCGCATGGCGACGTCCTCGGGCAGCACGTCGCTGTCCCAGGTGATGACGGCGATGCCGGCGTCCTTGGCGGCCTGCAGCGCCTTGCCCATGGCCGGCGCGTTGGAGGGCGCGACCGCGATGCCGTCGACGCCCTGCGAGATCAGGTCCTGGACGATCTGGATCTGCTCGAGCTCGGTGTGCTCGCCCGGGCCGATGTAGACGCATTCGATCGAGTCGTCCTCCTCGGCGGCCTTGTAGCAGCCGTCGCGGGCGAGGTCGAAGAACGGGTTGTTCATCGCCTTGGGCACCAGCGCGAGCTGCAGCTTGTCCTGCGCGGGCGCCATGCCCGGCAGGCCGAGCGCGGCCAGCACCGCGGCGGTGGTCAGCAGTCGTTTCATTTCAGGCCTCCCTTGTTTTTTTGCTTGGTCGTTTGGTGCGCGGCGGCCGGGGCTTCAGCTCCGGCCGCGGTTGCGGATCTGCTCCAGGAGAACGGCGATGATCAGGAACAGACCGACAAAGAACTGCTGCCACAGCGCGTCGATGCCCGCGAGCAGCAGGGAATTGCGGATCAGCTCCATCAGCGCGGCGCCGATCGGGGCGCCGAAGGCGTAGGCGACGCCGCCCATCAGGTTGGCGCCGCCGATCACCGAGGCGGCGATGACGTTGAGCTCGTAGGTCTGGCCGAGCGCGTTGGTCACCGAGCCGAACCAGCCGATCATCAGGAAGGCGGCGAGGCCCGCCATCAGCGACGAGAGCACGTAGACCGAGACCAGCACGCGCTCGACCGGGATGCCGGCGAGCCGGGCGGCCTGGGCGTTGCCGCCGACCGCGAACACCCAGCGCCCCCAGGTCGAATGGTTGAACGCCCACCAGAACACCACGGTCAGGACCGCGAGCGTCCAGATCGGGTTGGGGATCCCGAACATGCTGGCGCCGCCGATCCATTCGAGGATCTCCTGGTCGGGGCCGAACTGGTAGATCATCTTGTTGTTCGACAGCACCATGGCGATCGAGCGCGCCATCGCGAGCATGCCGAGGGTGACGACGAAGGGGGCCATGCGCAGGTAGGCGATCAGCGCGCCGTTGATCAGGCCGACGATGGCGGCGGTGCCCATGCAGGCGACAAAGCCGAACACGATGCCGTAGCCCGCCTGCATCACGAGGCCGGCGGCGATGCCGGCCAGCCCCATCAGCGAGCCGACCGACAGGTCGATGCCGGCGGTGCAGATCACTGCGGTCATGCCGAGCGCCATGATGCCGAAGAAGGCGAAGTTGCGCGAGATGTTGAACAGGTTGCGCTCGGAGAGGAACACGCCCGAGACCTGGCTCATCACCAGCCCGATGACGAGGATCGCGATCAGCACCCAGAACGGCTGGGTGCGGGTGACCGACTGGATCCAGGTCATCTCGCGGCGGGCGGCGAGGGTCTCGTCGATGCGGGCGTGGTCGGTGGGCGGGGCGCTGTCGGTCATGCTGCGGCGATGGCTCCGGTGATGAGGCCGGTGACTTCTTCGGGCGAGGAGTCGGCGATGCGCTTGTCGGCGACCTTGCTTCCGCGGCGCAGGACCGCGACGCGGTCGCAGACCGCGAAGACGTCGGGCATGCGGTGGGAGACGAGGATCACGGCGTGGCCGCTCTCCTTGAGGCGGTGGATGAGGTCGAGGACCTCCTTGATCTGGCGCACCGAGATCGCGGCGGTGGGTTCGTCCATCAGCACGATCTTGGGGTCCGACAGCCGGGTGCGGGCGATGGCGACGGCCTGGCGCTGGCCGCCGGACATCTGGCGCACGAGGTCGCGCGGGCGGGTCTCGGACTTCAGCTCGGCGAACAGCCCGGCGGCGCGGCGGTTCATCGCGCCGTGGTCGAGCCAGCGGATCGGGCCCACCCGCTTCTTCAGCTCGCGGCCGAGGAAGACGTTGCCGGCGGCGGTCAGGTTGTCGCAGAGCGCGAGGTCCTGGTAGACGATCTCGATGCCCTTCTCGCGCGCCTCGATCGGGCGGGAGAAATGCACGGCCTCGTCATCGACGGCGATCTCGCCGCTGGTGGGGGGGAAGTTGCCGGCGATGATCTTCATCAGCGTTGACTTGCCGGCGCCGTTGTCGCCCATCAGCCCGAGCGCCTCGCCGCGCTCGACGGTCAGATCGACGCCGTTGAGCGCATGGATCGCGCCGAAGCTCTTGGTCACGGCGCTGAGTCGCAGCACTGACATGCCGGAATACCGATCCTCCCCGCAGCCGCCAGCGTCTGCGCGCGGCGTTTCCGTAGGGCAACGTTCTGGCATGGGCCGCCCGGTGGATCAAGACGGATTGAAAAATAGCATTGTGAACAAAGATTGTTGCGGCCTCGGCGCGCCGCGGGCCCCGCCACGACGGACGGGCGGCGGCGGGGTGACGACCGGCGCGCCGCCGCCGCGACGGGGGGGCGATCCGGTGGAAAATTCGCGCGGGATCGGGTAGATGTCCGTGGGTGAACGTCCCTTCGACCCTGGCGCCCGGGGCGCCGGCGGCGACAGCCCGGAGTGTGTCATGGCCTTTGCAGTCACGCCGGCAGGCGGTCGCGCTCCGCGCGCGGGCTTGCTGTTGACGATGGTCTTCCTCGCCGCAAGCGCCGCCACAGTCGCCCGCGCGCAGGACGCCGCGACCGCGCCGGCCGACCGGATCGCGGCGCTGGCGCCCGATCTGGAGGCCTATGTGGCGAGGGGCATGGCGGATTTCGACGCGCCGGGCCTTGCGGTCGGAATCGTCGCCGGGGACAGGCTGGTCTACGCCAGGGGCTTCGGGACCCGCAGCAAGGGCGGCCCGCCCGTCGATGCCGCCACGGTCTTTCAGATCGGCTCGACCACCAAGGCGTTTCTTGCGACCTCGATGGCGATCGCGGTCGACCGCGGCAAGCTCGCCTGGGAGGACCGGGCGGTCGATCGCCACCCCGGGTTCCAGATGAAGGACCCTTGGGTCACCGCCGAGTTTCGGGTGTTCGACCTGCTCGCGCAGCGGTCGGGACTGCCGCCCCACGCCAACGACGCGGTCGGTCTGCTCGGCGGCGATCAGGCCACGATGATCCGCTCGCTGCGCCATGTCGAGCCGGTGTCGAGCTTTCGCTCGACCTTCGCCTACACCAACATCACCCACATGCTCGCGCAGCGGATCGTAGCACGGGCGATGGGCGCGGCGGACTGGGAGACGCTGGTCCGGGCCGAGATCCTCGATCCGCTGGGGATGACCTCGTCGAGCTTCACCGCAGAGGCGATCGAGGCCGCGCCCAATTTCGCGCAGGGGCACCGCTGGACGCCGGAGGGCGCGGTCGAGGCGCCGTTCACGCCGCTGTTCCCCTACGAGTTCGGCGGGGCGGGGGCGATCAACTCGAACCTCGACGACCTGCAGCACTGGATGCGGCTGCTGCTCGCCGACGGGAGCTTCGAGGGCAAGACCATCGTCTCGGCGGAGAACCTCGCCGTCACCCGGGTGCCGCGCGTCGGCATGAGCCCGACGCTCGCCTATGCGATGGGCTGGGTCGTGCAGTCGACGCCGAACGGGCGGATCGTCTGGCACAACGGCGGCACCTTCGCCTTCGGGGCCTTCCTCGGCACGCTGCCCGATTTCGGCGTGGGGGTGATCGTGCTCAGCAACCTCACCAATGTCGGGCTGCCCGACGCCATCGGCGAATGGACGCTGGACCGGCTGCTGGGAAATCCGGAGGTGGACCATGTCGCGGCGAAGCTCGAAGCCGCAAGGGCCGGCGCGGCGGCCGATGCGGCCCTGTTCGACCCGCCGGACGGCGCCGGTCCGCCGCCGCAGCTCGGCCCGCTGGCGGGGGCCTTCGACAATCCGAGCTTCGGTCCGGCGACGCTGGCCGTCGACGGCGAGGGCCTCGTGATGACGCTCGAAGCCACCGGGGCGCGGCTGCGGCTGGCGCCCTGGGACGGCGGCGTCTTCACCGCCTCGCTCATTCCCGAGGGCCGCTTCGCCGCGGTCGCCGCGAACCTCGGCGACGATCCGCTGGGGTTCGGCCAGTTCGAGGTCGACGTGACGGGCAAGCCCAACCGGCTGGCGCTGACGCTGACCGAGGGCGGGATCCGCTACGAGTTCGTGCGGCGGTAGGCCGTCGGCCCCGGCCGCAATCCGAAGGCCGGCCGTCGCCGCATCGGCGCCGGGCGGAGACGTTCGCGGGGATCAGCCGCCGATCCGAACCGCGGTCCAGATCGTATGGCGGGCGCCGCTCCCTGTGCGGGCGGCCCGAACCGCGTGCGTCCTGACGTCGAACCCGCACCGCGAGAGCCGTTTGGCGAAGGCGGCGTCCGGCGCGGCGGACCAGACGGCGAGAACGCCGCCAGGCGCCAGCGCCCGGTGCGCCGACTGCAGACCGTCCTCCCGGTAGATCGCGTCGTTGCCCGCACGGGTCAGACCGTCGGGGCCGTTGTCGACATCGAGCAGAATGGCGCCGAACGCCCCCGCAGCCGCGCGGATCTCGGCGCCGACATCGCCCGTCTTCACCTCCACCCGCGGATCCGAAAGGCAATCGCCGAAGACCGTCGCCATGTGCAGTCCGGCCCAGCCGACGAGCTCGGGCACGAGCTCCGAGACGATGAGGCGGGCGTCGGGCGGCGCGAGCGCCAGCGCCGCGCGCAGGGTGAAGCCCATGCCGAGGCCGCCGATCAGCACGCGCGGCGCGGGTCGATCCGCCACGCGCGCCCACGCCAGGGTCGCGAGCGCCTCTTCCGAACCGCCGAGGCGGCTGTTCATCAGCTCGTTTCCGCCTTGGAGGCGGATCGAGAACTCGTCGCCCCGGCGCAGCAGCCTGAGCGCGCCGCCGTCCGGCGCGGTCGCCGTCGCCAGATGTATCCACGGCAGCACGCAAGGCCTCCCGGTTCCGAAGCTGGCCCGTGGCGTAGTCGATCGAGGAAGCCGGTAGAAGCACATTCGCGCCGCCCGGCCCGGGCGCCGCGTCAGGCGGGCAGGGCGACCGGCGCGCTCGGGGTCGGCGGGCTGGCTTCGTAGCCGCCCCAGACCGACTGGTCGAACTGGACGACGGCGCCGGTCATCAGGCCGCTGTCGGCCGAGGCGAGGAAGGCGGCGGCGCGGGCGACCTCCTCGGGCTGGACGAGACGGCCGAACGGCTGGCCTTCGGAGGCGCGCGCCAGCCAGTCGTCGCCGGCGCCGTGGAACGCGCGCTGGACGCGGTCCTCGCCGTCGGAGGCCATCCAGCCGATGTCGAGCTGGTTGACCCGGATGCGGTTGCGCATCAGCGCGAAGCCGGCGTTGCGGGTCAGCGTCGCCAGCGCGCCCTTCGAGGCGCAATAGGCGGCGATGAACGGCTGGCCGGCGCGCGACGAGGTCGAGCCGATGTTGACGATGGCGCCCTCGACGCCGTCGCGGATCATCAGCCTGACCGCCTCCTGCATCAGGAAGAACGGCGCGCGCACGTTGACCGCCATCATCGCGTCGAACAGCGCCTCGGAGGTGTCGAGCAGCGCGCCGCGGTCGGTCAGGCCGGCGGCGTTGACGAGGATGTCGAGCCGGCCGAAGCGCGCGTCCGCCGCGGCGATCACCGCGCGGCAATCGGCGACGCGGCCGAGGTCGGCGGTCACGAAGGCCACGGGGACGCCGGTGTCGGCGGTGATCGCGGCGGCGACGGCTTCGCCCTTGGCCGCGTTGCGGCCGCAGGTGACGACGCCTGCGGCGCCGGCCTCGGCGAAGCGGCGGGCGATGGCGGCGCCGAGGCCCTGGGTGCCGCCGGTGACCACCGCGTACCTGCCGTCCAGTCGGTTCATCGTGGCGCTCCCTCCGTTGCTTGGTGAAGTACGTATTGACAGATCGTCCGGCCCGCAACGATTGTTGCGCATCCGGCCCGGGGGGGCGCGCGCCGAGCCGCCGGAGGGCGCGGGGAGGAGAGCATGGCCGATGTCCGCGCGGTCCCCGGTCCGCCGCCGAGCTTCGAGGCGCTGGTGCGCGTCATCCACGACGACTACGCGGCGTTCAGCCCGACCTATCAGGCCATCGCCGAGTTCCTGACGCAGAACCCGAACGAGATCGGGGTCTATTCGGTCAAGGCGCTGGCCGCGCGCTGCGGGGTGCACGCCTCGTCGCTGGTGCGCTTTGCGCAGGCGCTCGGATATCGCGGCTTCAAGGACCTGCAGGCGGTGTTTCAGCAGCGCCTGATGACCGCGGCGCCGGGTTTCGAGGCCCGCGCCGAGCGGCTGAAGGCCGAGCTGGGCGCGACGGGCGCGGACGGCCTGCGCGGGCTGATGCGCGACATCGTCATCCGCGACATCGCGGCGCTGGAGGGGCTGCTGGAGACGACGGCCGAGGCGGATCTCGCGCGGGCGGTGGATATCCTCGCGGGCGCGCGCACGGTCTATCTGATCGGGCAGCTGCGCTCGGAGCCGATCGTCGGGCTGATGCGATATATCCTGACCATGCTGGGGCGGCGCGCGGTGCTGCTCGATCCGGCGGGAGGGCTGGCCACGCATATGGCGCGGGTGATCAGGCCCGAGGACGCGCTGGTCGCGGTGTCGTTCCGCTTCTACGCGACCGAGGTGGTGAACGTGGTCGCGGCAGTGGCGGCGGCGGGCGTTCCCGTCGTGGCGGTTTCCGACAGCGCGCTGTCGCCGCTGGCGAAGCCGGCGACGGTGCTGTTTGTGGTGCCCGAGCACGAATACGCCTTCGCCCGTTCGCTCGCCGCGCCGATGTGCCTCGCGCAGGCGCTGATGATCGGGCTGGCGGCGCGGCTGAACGACGGGGCGGCGCGCATTCCGGTGGCGACGGAGCGGTAGGGCGGAAACGCCGTCCAGGGCGCCGCCCGTGCCGCGGAGATGTGCTCCGGGGCACGGCTGTGCACGCGTGCACAGAAGGATAACATACTGATATAACCACGATATTCGCGCTGCGTTCACATTTCCGAAACAGGTGTGAAGGCGGCGTCGAATGCCGCCCGGAAGCTGTCGCAGGGGTCTCTCGTACGAGCTCCGGCTGATCGCCTCGGAGCTGGCCTGGTGCTGGATGTTGGAGCGCGCGGTGGCCGCATTCGCTTCACCGATTTGTCCGTCGACAAATCGGTGC
>CAYTMB010000023.1:0-14937 GCA_964438465.1 uncultured Rhodovulum sp.
GCCGAAGGCGGCCAGCGCCAGCGCCGAGGCGCGGCCGTCGAGGTCGAAGTCGCCCTGCACGATCACCACGGTGTTGACCATGACCATCGCCGCCCCGGCGGCCACGGCGAAATGCAGCGGGATCAGGCCGCGCAGGCCCGGCGTGCTCAGCAGCAGCCGCGGTCCGAGCGCCAGCGCGCGCAACGCCCCGCGCCGCGGCGCGGGCGGCGGCGCGGGCAGCCGGGCGGTCCAGACGAAGACCGCCGACAGCACGAACAGCGCCATCGCGACGAGGAACAGGCCACGGTAGGACAGCACGAGCAGGAGCGCCGCGGCGGCGATCGGGCTGACGCCGTTCTCCAGCTCGTTCGCGACGCGCGACTTCGCCAGCGCCCGGGCGTAGGCGTCGGGTTCGGGCAGCAGATGCGGCACCAGCGCCTGATAGGTCGGCGTGAAGGCGGCCGAGGCGGCGGTGAACACGAACACCGCGAAATAGAGGTGCCACAGGTCGGTCGCGAAGGGCAGGGTCAGGATCGCGCCGGCGCGCGCGAGGTCGAGCCCGATCAGGAACGGCCGCTTGGGCAGCCGCCCCGCCAGCGCGGCGGCGACCGGCGCGATGAAGACATAGGCGAAGACCTTGATCGACAGCGCGGTGGCGATCACCACGCCGGCCTCGTCCTCGACGAGGTCGAAGGCCAGCAGCGCCAGCCCGACCACGGCGACGCCGGTCCCGACCAGCGCGCTGGCGTAGGCGGCGAACAGCCGCCGGTAGTCGCGCAGGCCCGGCGCGGCGGTCATGCCGCGGCGGGGCGCTCCGCCGCGGGCCGCCCCGGCTTGTCGCCGTAAACCGTGACGTAGAGCACCGGCAGCAGCACCAGCGTCAGCAGGGTGGCGATCAGCAGCCCGCCCATGATCGCGAAGGCCATCGGCCCCCAGAACAGCGTCGGCGCGATCGGCAGCATCCCGAGCACGGTCGAGATCGCCGTCAGCACCAGCGGCCGCAGCCGGTTCTTCGCCGCCGAGACCGCCGCCTCGCGCACGCCGAGGCCCTCGGCGCGTTCGTCCCGGATCTGGGTGATCAGGATCACCGCGTTCTTCGCGATCATGCCGATCAGCGCGAGGATGCCGAGGATCGCCACGAACCCGAGCGGCCGGCCGAACAGCAGCAGCGCGCCGACCACGCCGATCATGCCGAGCGGCAGCAGCGTCACCACGATGCCGACGGCGCGGAAGTCCTGGAGCTGGATCATCAGCAGCGTGATCATCAGGAAGATCATCACCGGCACCACCGCGAACACCGCCTCCTGGCTTTCGGCCGAGGTCTCGGCGGTGCCGCCGATCTCGATGGCGTAGCCGGCCGGCAGCTCGGCGTCGAGCGCGGCGATGTCATCGGCGATGGCGGTCACGACCGCCTCGGGCAGCGCGCCCGGCGCGACGTCGGCCAGCACGGTCAGCGTCGGCACCCGGTCGCGCCGCCAGACCAGCGGCTGCTCCTGGGCGTAGCTGAAATTGGCGAACTGGCCGAGCGCGACGGTGCGGCCGCCCGGAACCGGCACCTGCATCGTCGCGAGGCTGTCGAGCGAGATCCGGTCGCGGCTGTCGGCGCGCGCGACCACGTCGATCAGATAGATGTCGTCGCGCATCCGGGTGACCGTCGAGCCGGAGACGGCGCTGCGCAGCACGTCCGACAGCTGCTGGCTGGTCAGCCCCAGCCGGCGGGCCTGGTCCTGATCGACCTCGATGCGGAGCTGGCGGGCCGGCTCGATCCAGTCGAAATGCACCCGCTGCGCCCCGGGTTCCGAGGCGACCACCTCGGCGAGCCGAAGCGCCTGGGCGCGCAGGACCTCGATGTCGGGGCCGCTGACGCGGTACTGCAGCGGCCAGCCGATCGGCGGACCCATCTCGAGCGGGCTGACGCGCAGCACCGCCTCGGGGAAATTGTCCACGAGGAAGGCGTCGAGATCCTCCTGCAGCCGGATGCGCTCGTCGAGGCCCTTGGCCATCACCACGATCTGGCTCTGGTGGTCGGACGGCGGCTGGATCGCCAGCGGCAGGTAGAAGCGGATGACGTTGCGGCCGATGTAGGAGGTCCAGAAATCGACATCCTCATTGGTGGCGAGCCAGTCGTCGATCCTGGACACCGCGTCCTCGGAGGCGAAGATCGAGGAGGAGCGCGGCAGCTGGAAGTCGACGATCAGCTCGAAGCGGTCCGAGGGCGGGAAGAACTGCCGGTTGACCTGCGACAGGCCGAGGATCGCCACGCCGAACAGGCCGACGGCGACGGCGATGGTCAGCCATTTCGCCGAGATCGCGAGGTTCAGGAACCGGCCGTAGGCGTCGAGGAACCGGCTCGGCTTCGGCGCGGCCTCGACCTTGGGCGGCCGCAGCAGCGCCGCGCCGAGGATCGGGGTGTAGAGCACCGCGACGAACCACGAGGCGATCAGCGCGATCGCGACGACCTGGAACAGCGAGATGGTGTATTCGCCGGCGCTGCTCTCGGCGAAGCCGATCGGCACGAAGCCCGCGATGGTGATGAGCGTGCCGGTCAGCATCGGCGCCGCGAGCCGCGAATAGGCGAAGGTCGCGGCCTTCTCCACGGTGTCGCCGACGGCGAGCCGGCGCAGCATGGCGTCGGTGGTGGTCATGGCGTCGTCGACCATCAGCGCCAGCGCGATGATCAGCGCGCCGAGCGAAACCCGGTGCAGGTCGATCCCGACCGTCTGCATCACCAGGAACACCGTGGCCAGCGTGATCGGGATCGCGATGGCCACCACCGCGCCGGGGCGCACCCCGAGCATCAGGAAGCTGACCGCGAGGATGATGCCGATCGCCTGGTAGAGCGAGGTGGTGAAATCGCCGATCGCGCGGTCCACCACCGTGGGCTGGTCGGAGATCAGGAACGGCTCGACGCCGATCGGCAGCTGGGCGGAGATCCCGACCATCGCCCGCTTGATGTCGGCGCCGAGCTCGAGGATGTCGCCGCCTTCGCGCATGGAGATGCCGATGGCGATGGCGCGCTGGCCGTCGATATGCAGCAGCGGCTGCGGCGGATCGACGAAGCCGCGGCGCACGCTGGCGATGTCGCCGAGCCGGATCGCCCGGCCGCCGGCCATCAGCGAGACGTCGAGGATGTCCGCCTCGGTCTCGAAGGCGCCCGAGACGCGCAGGGACAGGTTCTCCAGCCCGGTGTTGATCACGCCCGAGGGCCGCACCACGTTCTGCGCGGCGATGGCGGCGAAGACCTGGCCGTAGTCGAGCCCCATCGCCGCCACGCGGTCGGGCTGGAACTCGATGAACACCTGCTCGTCCTGGGCGCCGATGAACTCGACCTTGGCGATGCCGTCGACCTGCTGCAGCAGCTCGGACCGCACCCGGTCGACATGGTCGCGCAGCTCGCGCTCGGTGAAGCCGTCCGAGGTGAAGCCGTAGACGATCCCGAACACGTCGCCGAAATCGTCGTTGAAGAACGGCCCGAGCACGCCCTGCGGCAGGGTGTGGCGGATGTCGCCGACGCCGTTGCGCACCTCCTGCCAGACGTCGCCGACGTCCTCGGGCGGAAACGTGCCGTCGAGCTCGATGTAGATCGTCACCACCCCGGGCCGGGTGATCGAGCGCAGCGCGTCGAGGCCGGTGGTCTCCTCCAGCCGGCGCTCCAGCCGGTCGGTGAGCTGGTTCAGCGTCTCGTCCATGGTGGCGCCGGGCCAGACCGCGGTCACCAGCATGGTCTTGATGGTGAAGGTCGGATCCTCGTCGCGGCCGAGGTTGACGAAGGCGAAGGCCCCGGCGATCACCGAGATCGCCATCAGGTAGACCACGAGCGCGCGCGAGCGGCTCGACCAGGCCGAGAGGTTCGGCCCGATCATGCGCCACCGCCGATCAGGCGGACTTCCTGGCCGGGCCGCAGCGCCTGCACCCCGGCGGTCACCACCACTTCGCCGACGGCGAGGCCGTCGGCGACCGAGACGGTCGCCGGGTTGAACCGCGCGATCCCGATCGGGCGCAGCGCCACCGTGTTCGTCGCGGGATCGACCACCCAGACCGCCGGGGCGCCCTCGGTCTCGGTCAGCGCGGTGGCGGGCAGCTCGATGCCGCCGTCGCCGCCGAACGCCGCGCGGCCGGTGACGGTGGAGCCGAGGCGCATCTCGGCGGGCGGGTCGATCAGCCCGACGCGCACCCGGAAGGTGCCGGTGGCCGCATCGGCGCGGGGCGCCACCTCGCGGACCCGGCCCTGCGCGGTGACGTTCGGGGTCAGCGTCAGCGCGACGGTGACGGCGGGGTCCTCCGGGCTGGCGGCGAGCACCGCGGCCGAGACGTCGAACACCGCGTCGAGGCCGCCGTCCTGGCTCTTCTCCGCGATCATCCGGCCGGCCTGGACCACCTCGCCCGGCTCGGCGCCGACGGCGGTGATCACGCCGGCGGCGTCGGCGTGAAGCTCGGTGTCGGCGAGGCGGCGGCGCGCGATGCCGACCTGCGCCTCGGCGGCGTCGGCGGCGGCGAGCCGGGTGGTGTAGAGCTGCTCGGCGCGCTCGAAGGCGACCCGCGCCGCGATCTGGCGCTCGTAGAGCTGGCGCTGGCGGTCGTAGTCGATCCGCGCCTCGGAGAGCTGGCCGTTGGCGGCGGCGAGGTTGGCCTCGGCGGCGCGCAGGCCGTTCTGCTCGTCGGTCGGGTCGAGCCGCGCGAGCAGCTGGCCGGGCTCGACGGTGTCGCCGACGTCGACCAGCCGCTCGGTCAGCCGGCCGCCGATGCGGAAGGCGAGGCTGACGAGCACCTGGCTCTCGACGGTGCCGGCCAGCGACACGATCTGGTCGCCGCTGGTCTCCTCGACGATGACGGTGCGAACGGGCCTGATCTCCGCCGGGGGCGGCGCCTCCTCGGCGTCGCAGCCGGCGAGCGCCGCCAGCGCTGCGAAGGCGAGACCCAGTCGCAGCGAGCGGTGGTCGTTCATTCCCGTCATCCGCAGTCCGCCCTCTTGTACTTCGCAATTGCAGCAATCGATAACCCGCAGCCGCCCGCGCCGCAAGCCGGCCGGTCGATCAGTTGCCGGCCTCTCTTCGGCCGACGAACAGCCCGGCGTCGCGGGCGGCCTGCACCAGCGCCTTGGATTTGTTGACGGTTTCCTGCAGCTCGGCCTCGGGGTCGCTGTCGTAGACCACGCCGCCGCCGGCCTGGACATAGAGCGCGCCGTCCTTGACCACGCCGGTCCGCAGCGCGATGCAGACGTCCATGTCGCCGCCCGCGGCGAAGTATCCGACGCCGCCGCCGTAGACGCCGCGCTTCTCGCGCTCCAGCTCGTCGATGATCTGCATCGCCCGGACCTTGGGCGCGCCGGAGACGGTGCCGGCGGGCAGGCCGGCCAGCAGCGCGGACAGCGCGTCCTGGCCCTCGGCCAGCGCGCCGTCGACGTTCGAGACGATGTGCATGACGTGGCTGTAGCGTTCGATGATGAACTGCTCGTTGGGGTCGATGCTGCCGACCTTCGCCACCCGGCCGACGTCGTTGCGCCCGAGGTCGAGCAGCATCAGGTGCTCGGCCCGCTCCTTGGGATCGGCCAGCAGCTCGGCCTCCAGCGCCAGATCCTCCGCCGGGGTGGCGCCGCGCGGGCGGGTGCCGGCGATCGGGCGGATGGTGACCACGCCCTCCTTGACCCGCACGAGGATCTCCGGGCTGGCGCCGACGACCTGAAAGCCGCCGAAGTTGAAATAGAACATGTAGGGCGACGGATTCGTCCGGCGCAGCGCGCGGTAGAGCGCGAAGGGCGGCAGGTCGAAGTCCATCCGCCAGCGCTGGCTGGGGACCACCTGGAAGATGTCGCCGGCGCGGATGTAGTCGCGCGCGGTCTCGACCATCGCCCGGTAGTCGGCGGCCGCGGTGTTCGACACCGGCTCGCCGACGGCGGCCCCGGCGCCGAGGTCGCGCGCGGCGGCGGCGGGCGCGCGGTCGAGGTCGCGCACCGCCTCCATCACCCGCTCGGCGGCCTGGGCGTAGGCGGCGCGCGCGCTCAGGCCCCCGGCGGTCCAGGCCGGGCTGATCACGGTGACCTCGCCCTTGACCCCGTCCATCACCACCACCACCGTCGGGCGCAGCATGATCGCGTCGGGCAGCCCGAGCGGGTCGGGGTTCACGTCCGGCAGCCGCTCGACCAGCCGCACCATGTCGTAGCCGAGATAGCCGAACAGCCCCGCCGCCATCGGCGGCAGTGCGGGCGGCAGCTCGATCCGGCTCTCGGCGATCAGCGCGCGCAGGCTGGCCAGCGGATCCGCCGCGTCGTCGGTCCAGCCGTCCGGGTCGAACCGCGCCGCACGGTTCAGCCGCGCCTGCGCGCCGCGGCATTCCCAGATCAGGTCGGGCTTCATGCCGAGGATCGAATAGCGGCCGCGGATCTCGCCCCCGGTGACGCTCTCGAGCAGGAAGCTGTCCTTGCGCGCCTCGGTCAGCTTCAGCATCAGGCTGACGGGCGTGTCGAGATCGGCGACCAGCCGGGTCCAGACCACCTGGTTGCGGCCGGCCTCGAACGCCGCGGCGAAGTCCTCGAAGGCGGGAAGGAGCTGCATCGCCGGCGCGCGCTCAGGGAAACTGCGCCAGGACCTGCTCGACGAGCGGCAGGTCGACGCTGACGCCGTCCTGCGCCTGCAGCGCCTGCACGGTCAGCGCCAGCGCGTCGTCCGCCGCCTGGGCCCGGAGCTGGTCCTCGACGCTCGCGACGGCCTCGGCCGTTTCCGGCGCCGTGCGGTCGAACGGCGCGATCTCGGCGACGCGGGCCAGCGCCACCCCGCCCGGTTCGGCCAGCACCACCACGCCGCCGGGCGGCGCCGCGAAGATCGCCTCGACCAGCCCGGCGGGCGCCTCGGGCGGCGGCGCGCCGCGCGACGCCGGCCCCGCGGCCTGCAGCGGCCGTCCGAGCCGCAGGGCGAGATCGCCGAAGGCGAGCCCGGCGTCGAGTTCGGCCTTGAACCCCTCGGCCAGCGCCTGCAGCCGCCGCGCGGTCTCCGCGGCGGTCCAGTCGGCGGCGACGCGGTCGCGCGCCTCCTCCAGCGGGATCGGCGCCGGCGGATCGATGCCGTCGAGCCGCAGCGTCAGCAGCCCGCCCGAAGCCAGTTCGGTCAGGTCGGTCTCGGTCCCGACCTCGGCGTCCTGCGCCAGCTCGCGGAACGCCGGATCGTCGGCGAGGCCGCCGGTCGTCGTCGCGTCGAGCGCGATGGTCCCCAGCGTGAAATCGCTCTCGGCGACGATCTCCTCGATCCGGGCCCCGCCCGCGATCATGTCGTCGATCGCCTGCCCCTCGTCGGAGATCTGCGCGCGGGCGGCCGCCAGCGCCCGTTCGGCGCGCAGCGCGTCGCGGGCCTCCTCGAACGGCGTCACCTTCGCCGCGAGGATCGCGTTGACGCGGTAGAGCGACGGGCCGAGCGGGGTCGGAACCGGCCCGACCACGCCGGGCCCCGCCGCGCCGAACACCGCCGCCGCGGCTTCGGGCGAAAGGCGCGCGGGGACGAGCGCGCCCTGGTCCATCGTCGCCTCGGTCAGGCCGCGCTCGGCCGCCAGCCCGTCGAAGTCGATCTCGCCGGCCTCGATCCGCGCCAGCGCCGCCGCGGCCTCCTCGGTCGAGCCGAAGCCGATCCGGTCGGCGATCCGCCGCTCGGGGATGTCGTAGCGGTCCCCGGCGGCGTCGTAGGCCGCGCGCAGCTCGGCCTCGTCGGGCTCGATCGTCGCGGCCAGCGCCTCCGGCTCCAGCAGGGCGTAGGTGATCCGGCGGGTCTCGGGGCGGATGTAGCGGTCGGGGTTGGCGGCGTAGAACGCCGCGACCGCCGCGTCGTCCGGCGCCGGGACGGCCTCCGTCAGCAGGCCCGCGTCCAGCGCCAGCCAGTCGAACCGCCGGGTCTCGCCGGCGTAGCCGAGCAGGGTGTCCCCGGCGACCGCCGGCATCGCCACCGCCGATTGCAGCGCGCCCGCGATCAGCTCGCGCGCGGCCTCGCCGCGCAGCATCTCCTCGAACTCCGCCGTGTTCAGCCCGACCCGACCGAGCGCGAATTCGTAGGCCTCGCGGTCGAACTGGCCGTCGAGGCCGCGAAACGCCGGCGTGGCGAGCACCATCTCGCGCACCGCGCCGTCGCCGGCCGACAGCCCGCGCCGCGCCGCCTCGCCGTCCAGCGCCGCGTCGCTCATCAGCCGGGCGAGCACCACGCGGTCGATGCCGAACCGCCGCGCCTCGGTCATCGTCAGCGGCCGCCCGATCTGCGCGGAGACCGCGCGCAGCTCCTGGTCCAGCGCGCGGGCGTAGGCGTTGGCCTCGACCCGCTGGTCGCCGACGCGGGCGACCGCCTGCGGCCCGCCGCCGCCGGTCGAGATGCCGAATCCGGCCAGGCCGATTATCAGCAGGCCGACGATGATCCAGACGACGATGTTGGATCTGCTGGCGCGAAAGGTGGTGAGCATCGGGCGGAACGGTCCTGCGGTCGGGCGATGCGGCGTCTTAAGCGCTGCCCCCCCGCGAGGCAAGGCCCGCGCCCGGGCGCGGACCCGCGCGATCACCCCGGCGCGAGCGTCTCCCCCAGCGCCGCGAGCCGGCGCCCCATCTCGGCGAGACCCTCGACGCCGGAATTGGCGAAGGCGACGCGCAATTCGCGCTCGGGGCCGCCGTCGCCGCCCTGCGCGCGCGTCGGTCCGAACATCGTGCCCGGCAGCACCAGGATCGACGCCGCGCCCACCAGCGCCTGCGCCACCTCGTTGGACGGGGCCGCGAACGGATGGCGCACATAGGCGAAATACGCCCCGCAGCCGCGCACCTCCCAGCCGGGCAGCCCGGACAGAACCGCGCGCGCCGCGGCCCGCCGGCGCAGGATCTCGGCCCGCTCGCCCGCCACCCAGTCGCCGAGGTTGCGCAGCCCCCAGACCGCCGCGCGCTGGCCGAGCTGCGGCGCGCAGATCGCCACGGTGTCGAGGAATTTTTCCGCCTCCGCCAGCCGCACGGGGTCGGCGATGATCGCGCCCGTCCGGTGCCCGGTCAGCCGGAACGCCTTGGAGAACGAATAGAGATGCACCAGCACGTCGCGCCAGTCGGGATCGGCGAACAGGTCGTGCGGCGCCCCCTCGCGCCCGTCGAAGTCGCGGTAGGTCTCGTCGACCACCAGCGCCGCGCCCGCCGCCCGGGCGATCCCGGCGAACTCCGCCAGCAGCCCGCCCGGATATTCGGCGCCGGTCGGGTTGTTCGGCGTCACCAGCACGATCGCCCTGACCCGCGGCGTCATCCGCGCCCGCGCCGCGTCCGGATCGGGGGTCATGTCGGCGAGGCAGGGCAGGGGGATGGTCTCGATCCCCATCAGGTCGAGCCACATCTTGTGGTTGAAATACCACGGCGCCGGCAGCATCACCGCGTCGCCGGGCGCGGCGATCGTCGCCATCGCCGCGCAGAAGGCCATGTTGCAGCCCGCGGTGATCGCCACGTCCTCGGGCGCGATGGCGCCGCCATAGGCCGCGCTCCAGCGCGCGGCGATCTCCTCGCGCAGCTCCGGCTGGCCGAGCACCGGCCCGTAGAGGTGGCAGGCCGGGTCCGCCAGCATCCCGGCCATCGCCGCGCGCAGCGGCTCGGGCGGCGGATCGACCGGCGCCGCCTGGCTGAGGTTCAGCAAGGGCCGGTCGGGCGGGAAGGTCGCGCCGGCGATCCAGCGCCGCGCCTCCATCACCGGCGGGGCGGCGGTCGCGAGCACGAGCGGGCTGAACGGGGTCATCGTCGGCGGGCCTTCGCAGGTTCGGACGCCAACCTAGCGGCGCGCCAGCCGGACGCAAGCCGCCATCGGCTCATCGCGAGGCGATTGCTCCGGGTGGATTTGCGGCGGATTCCGTGGTATTCTCGCGCCCGTCGGAGATTTTAGACCGTATTTCTTTTCATCGCCTGCATTTTCAAAGGCCCGCTTGGCGCCGTTTTCGGGCGCTTGCGCATCGTGGGGGGATTGTCATGCCGGATACTTCGAAGGGCGGCGCAGGGACCGTCGCCGTGGTCGCAATCGTCGTCCTTGGCCTTCTCGTGGCGGTCCTGCTCCTCGCCCGGATGAACAAGGACTACACCATCGCCCTGGACAAGGACGGGAAAATCGACATCTCGGTCGCGTCCGGAACCAACTTCCGCGACATCCTGCTGGAGGCCCTGGAACGCGACCGCGACAGCGTGGACGAGATCCTGGCGGCGCGGAACTATTACCACTTCGCCGATGCCAAGCTGGCCAACGCGCTGGAGACGCTCAGCCCGGATGCGCCCGAGCACGCCCAGGCCGTGGCGGCGCTGCGTCAGCTGCTGCGCGACCAGCGCGGGCCGTTCGTGATGCCCGAGACGCTCGCCGGCCTCGACGCCAAGCTGATCGAGGCGTTCGGCTCGCTCGACGCCCAGCTGCAGCAGACCAAGCAGGCCAGCGACCTGCTGATCGGGCTGTGGCGGCAAAGCCTCGAATACAAGGGGATATTCCGCACCCGGTTGTTCGACGCCAAGGTGCGCCGCCTGCCGGCGGTCGCCCGGCCGGAGCAACGGTTCATCCTGATCCACGCCTGCCCGGGCAGCGACTTCAACGGCTCCGAGATCAGCCTGTATTCGTCGGACCGGATCGGGTCGATCTCCGGCATCGTCGGCACGAGCACGCTTCACCGTTGCCTGGAGCAGAGCCAGCAACTGGCGCAGCTCTTCTCCGGAGGGGAGGCGCTGCTGGGCCTCGACGCCGAGAGCTATCAGCGGCTGTTCAGCCCCGGCGATCCCGACGCCGTCCTCGAGCCGGAGCTTTCCGCGCAGTTCCAGTTCCTGCCCACCGGGACCATGACCGTGCTTCAACCCAGTCTGGGAGGATGACGATGTGCGCCTCGCACGTTCCTGCAACCGCCTTCCCTGCAACCGCCTTCGCAATCGCCCTTGCGATCGTCCTGATGTCGCTCGGCCTCGGCGCGTCCCCCGCGCGCGCCGACTGCTTCCACAACGGCGGGACGGTGGCCGACGGCACGCAGGTCGGCGGGCTGATCTGCCAGAACGGCCAGTGGACGGGCGGCTGAACCCCGGGTGACCTCCGCTTGACGCCGGCCATGCGGGCGACTAGCTCGCCCGCATGGCCGCTCCACCGATCCTGACCCTCACCGACCTCACGCTCGGCTTCGGCGGCGACCCGCTGCTCGCGGGCGCCACCCTCGCCGTGCATCCGTCCGAGCGCATCGCGCTGGTCGGGCGCAACGGTTCGGGCAAGTCGACGCTGATGAAGCTGATGGCCGGGCTGATCGCGCCCGACGAGGGAACGCGTTTCCTGCGGCCGGGCCTGACCGCGGGCTACATGGCGCAGGATCCCGATTTCACCGGCTATCCGACCCTCGGCGCCTTCGTCGAAGCGGCGGTCGATCCCGCCGAGCACTGGCGCGCCGAGATCGCGATGGAGGGGGTGAAGCTCGACGCGAGCCTCGATCCGGCGGCGGCCTCGGGCGGCGAGCGGCGCCGCGCCGCGCTCGCGCGCATCCTCGCCGAGGCGCCCGACCTGATGCTGCTCGACGAGCCGACCAACCATCTCGACGTCACCGCCATCGCCTGGCTCGAACAGTACCTGACCGAGACCCGCGCGGCGGTCGTCGTCATCAGCCACGACCGGGCGTTCCTGCGCGCGCTGACCGACCGCATCCTCTGGGTCGACCGCGGCGACGTCCGCCGGCTCGACCGCGGCTTCGCCGCCTTCGAGGAATGGCGCGACAAGACCTTCGAGGAGGAGGACCAGGCCCGCCACAAGCTCGACCGCTTCATCAAGGCCGAAGGGCGCTGGGCGGTCGAGGGCATCTCGGCGCGGCGCAAGCGCAACCAGGGCCGGGTGCGGCGGCTGGCCGAGATGCGCGCCGACCGCGGCGCGCAGATCGCCCGGACCGGCACGGCGAAGATGGAGTTCGACAGCGCCTCGCGCTCGGGCCGGCTGGTGCTGGAGGCGATCGGCGTCGCCAAGGCCTACGGCGGGCGCGAGATCGTCCGGGACTTCTCGCTCAGGGTGCAGCGCGGCGAGCGCATCGCGCTGGTCGGCCCGAACGGCGTCGGCAAGACCACGCTGCTGAAGATCCTCACCGGCGCGCTGGCGCCCGACGCCGGAACCGTGCGGCTGGGGACCAACCTCAACCCCGCGCTGTTCGACCAGAACCGCGACGAGCTCGACGGGACCGCGAGCCTCTGGGACACCCTGACCGGCGACGCCAGCCTCGGCGTCTCGGGCCGCAACGACCAGGTCATGGTGCGCGGCAAGCCCCGGCACGTCGTCGGCTATCTCAAGGAATTCCTCTTCGCCGAGGCGCAGGCGCGCGGCCCGGTCTCGGCGCTGTCGGGCGGCGAAAAGGCGCGCCTCCTGCTCGCCCGACTGATGGCGCGCGATTCCAACCTCCTGATCCTCGACGAGCCGACCAACGACCTTGACGTCGAGACCCTCGACCTGCTGCAGGAGCTGGTCGACGACTACGACGGCACCGTGCTGCTGGTCAGCCACGACCGCGATTTCGTCGACCGCATCGCCACCACCACCATCGCGATGGAGGGGAACGGCCGCGCCGAGATCTACGCCGGCGGCTGGTCGGACTACCAGCTCCAGCGCCGGGAGGCCGCCGCGCCGCCGCCGCCGCTCGCGCCGAAGGGGCGCCTCGCGGCCCCCAAGCCCGCCGCCCCGGCGGCGCGCGGCGCGAAGCTGAGCTTCACCCAGTCCCATCGGCTGGAGAAGCTGCCCGCCGAGATCGAGCGGCTCGGCGCAGAGATCGCCCGGCTCGAAGGCCTGCTGGCCGACGCCGATCTCTACGCCCGCGACCCCGCGCGCTTCGCCAGGGCGACCGCGGCTATGGCCGAGCGCCAGAGCGCGCTGGCGAAGGCCGAGGAGGAATGGCTGGAGCTCGAATCGATGCGCGAAACCAGCGATGGCTGACCGGCGGCCCGACCGACGCCGGTCACGGGCGCGTTAACCATTACTGACAAAGTGTTGATACGCCTTGATATTTCGTTCAAGGTCAATGACTTGCCCGGTTGGGCACGCGTGCCCCGCGCCGCGTCCCGGCCGCGCCATCGCCGTGCCCTCTCGATTTCCGTTTCCGCGCCCCGCGCAGGCTTGCTACGCTGATTCCATGTCGATCTGGACCCGCATCTCCGACGCGATCGCCGGCCTGCTCGCCCGTGGCGAGGGGCTCATCGCGCTGTTCGAGCGCCGCGACGCCCCCGAGCGCAGCGTCGCCTTCACCATCGCGGTGATCAGCCTCGGCGCCAAGATGGCCAAGGCCGACGGCCGGGTGAACCCGTCCGAGGTCGCGGCCTTCCGCCAGGTGTTCTACATCGCGCCCGAGGACGAGGCGGCGGCGGCGCGGGTGTTCAACCTCGCCCGCCAGGACATCGCCGGTTTCGAAGCCTACGCCGCGCGCATCGCCCGGATGTTCCGCCGCCGGCCGCGCGTGCTCGAGGACATCCTCGAGGGGCTGTTCTTCATCGCGGTCTCCGACGGCGGCTACCACGACGCCGAGGAGGGCTTCCTGCGCCGCGTCGCCGAGATCTTCGGGGTCGCGCCCCAGGCCTTCGACTGCATCGAGGCCCGCCATGTCGTCGGCGACGGCCGCGATCCCTGGCGCGTGCTCGGCGTGCCGCGCGACGCCGACGTCGCCACGATCCGCGCCCGCTGGCGGACGCTGGTGCGCCAGAACCACCCCGACCGCATGATCGCCCGCGGCCTGCCGCCCGAGAGCGTCGCGCTGGCGAACACCCGCCTCGCCGCGATCAACGCCGCCTGGGAGGAGATCGCCGCCCGCGAGACGCCGCTGGAACCGGTCGGCTGACCCTCAGCCGCCGGCGAACTTCTCCGCCCCGCGCGGCCCGGGCGGCTCGGGGCTCATCTCCAGATGCAGCCGGTCGCCGGTCCAGGGATGCGCCCGCGCCACCGCCTCGTTCAGTTCGACCCCGAGGCCCGGACGCTCCGGCAGCCGCACATGGCCGGCGTCGAAATCGAGCGGCGCATCCAGCAGGTCTGCGTGAAACCCGCCGCCGGTCCCGATCGTCTCGAGGATCAGGAAGTTCGGGATCGACGCCGCGAGCTGCACCCCCGCCGCCCAGGCGATCGGCCCGGCGTAGAGATGCGGCGCCACCTGCGCGTTGAACCCCTCCGCCATCGCCGCGATCTTGCGCGCCTCCAGGAGCCCGCCGACCCGCCCGAGGCTCGGCTGCAGGATCGCCGCGCCGCCCGCCCGCAGCAGCGCCGCGAACTCGTATTTCGTCGTCAGCCGCTCCCCCGCCGCCACCGGGATCCGCGTCGCCGCCGCGACGATCCCCATCTCCGCCGCGTTGTCGGGCGGCACCGGCTCCTCGAACCACAGCGGATCCCAGGGCTCGATCCGCCGCGCCAGCCGGATCGCGCCCGAGGTGGTGAACTGCCCATGCGTGCCGAACAGCAGGTCCGCGCGGTCCCCGACCGCCGCGCGGATCGCCCGGCAGAACGCCTCCGAGCGGTCGAGGTCCGCCAGCGACGGCTGGCGCCCGCCGTGGATCGAATAGGCCCCCGCCGGGTCGAACTTCACCGCGGTGAAGCCCTCGTCCGCCAGCCGGCCCGCCGCCGCCGCCGAGGCGTCCGGATCGTTGTAGAACGTCGCCGGATCCTGCTCCGGCCCCGGATACAGATAGGTGTAGGCCCGCAGCCGGTCGCGCATCCGCCCGCCCCACAACGCATGGACCGGGCGCTCATGCGCCTTGCCGAGGATGTCCCAGCAGGCGATCTCCAGCCCGGAAAACGCCCCCATAACGGTCGGATCGGGGCGCTGGGTGAACCCGGCCGAATAGGCCCGGCGGAACATCAGCTCGATGTTCTCCGGGTCCTCGCCGGCCATGTGCCGGCCGAACACGTCGGCGATCACCGCGCGCATCGCGCCGGGCCCCACCGTCGCCGCATAGACCTCGCCCCAGCCGACGATCCCGCAGGCGGTGCTCAGCTTCACGAAGATGAAGTA
>CAYTMB010000024.1:0-7901 GCA_964438465.1 uncultured Rhodovulum sp.
CCTAAATGGCTGGTGAAGCCTAAACCTCTGAGGTTAAACGGGGCGGGTTAGTGGCGATGGGGTTGTTGAGCGCTACCGAACTGGCGGACATGCTGCAGCTGTCGAAGGGGCGGATCAGCCAGCTGGTCGGTGAGGGCAAGCTCGACGGGTGCTGGTCCGGCGCCGGTCGGGCGCGGCGATTCGATCCCGAGGCCGCCGCGAAGGCTCTTGGAAAGAGGCTCGACCCGGGCCAGCGTCTGGGCAACGGGGCGTCGACGCAGCGTGCGATCGCCGAGTTCATGGCGACCGGTGCAGGGCCGGCTCCGAGGCCTGGCGCGGACGCGCCGACGAGCACGCCGGCCGCCCCGCTTCGACCGGCCGAGCAGGAGAGCGAGTACGAGGCGGCGCGAACGGCGAAGGTGCTTGAGGATGTGCGCATGGCGAAGCGGCGCAACGCCGAGGCTGAGGGCATGTTCGTGTTGGCCGACGAGGTCGCGCGCCAAGTGCGCCGGCAAATCGGGCAGGAGCTGGCCGAGGTCACCACCTTCATCCGGGAGGTGGCCCGCCTGGTCGCCGATCGCCACCAGCTGGAGTTCAAGGCGGTGCGGCTCATCATGATGGACCAGTGGCGGGCGCACCGCGGCGCTCGGGCCGAGACCGCCGAGGAGGCGGCCTCGGTCGCCGACATGGCGCCGGCCGAAATCGCCGCAGACATCTGATGGGGTTTCTCGCGCCGGCCGAGGCGGTGGTCGCCCGGGCCATCGCCGACGCGATGCGGCCGCCGCCGCCGCCGGACATCACCCGCTGGTGCACCGAGAACATCGTCTTCGACGAGCGCTCACCGATGCCGGGCCCGTTCAACATCGAACGGTTCTCGTTCCTGCGGGAAATCCACCAGGTGCTGTCGCCCGAGCACCCGGCGCGCGAGGTGACGATCAAGGGCAGCGCACAGTGGGGCAAGACCGAGTCGATCATCCAGCCGACGCTGGGCGCATGGTTCGAGTACACGCCGCTCGATGCCCTGGTGGTGCAGCAGACGATCCAGTCGGCGATGGAGTGGGTGCGCCGCAAATGGCTGCCGGTGCGCCGCCAGACGCCGGCGCTTCGGGCGTTGTTCGGAGACGGCCGCGGTGAGCAGGTCGACACGATGCTCAACCAGGAGACGGTCGACCGCACAGGCAGCCTGAAGGTGGTCAGCGCCGGGTCGCCGTCGGACCTGACGGCGACGACGCGGCGACTGGTCATCATGGACGACGTCGCCAAGTACGACATGACCGACAAGGGCGATCCCGAGGCGCTGGCGGAGAGCCGAGCGTCTGGCTTCGAGGACGCGAAGATCCTGCGGGTGTCGACGCCTCTGGTCAAGGACACCTGCCGGATCAGCCGGGCCTACGGCCGGAGCGACCAGCGGGTCTACCTGGTGCCATGTCCCCACTGCGGGCACGAAGCGCCGCTGACCTGGGAGAACTTTCGAGCGTCGATCGAGCCCGAGCGGCTGCACGCCGCGCACTTCACCTGCGACGACTGCGGCGCCGCGATCGGGCACGAGCACAAGGAGACGATGGTGCGAGGCGGGCGGTGGTTCGCCCAGAACCCTCGCGGCGATCATCCCGGGTTCTTCCTGTGGCGCGCCTACGCTCCCCAGCGGGACTGGGCGTCGATCGCGGTCGAATACGCCCGGATGATGGGCTGGACGACGGCGAGCGTCGCAGTTCGGGACGAAGCAGCGGTCAAGGCCGGCGTCGAGGCGAAGACCGAGCAGACGTTCTTCAACGACGTGCTCGGCCTCGAGTATGAGCAGGCGACGGGCGGCCCGGACTGGACGGCGCTTCGCGACCGGGTCGAACTCGACGAGAGCGGCACCTACCTGCCGCTCGGTCGCGTCCCGGCCTGCGGCGTGCTGCTGACGGCGGGGGTCGACTGCCAGGGGGATCGTGTCGAGGTGCAGCTGGTGGCCTGGGGGCGAAACCGGCGGAGCTGGACACTGGATTACATGGTTATCCCGCACGAGATCGGGGGCGCGGAAGCCTGGGAGGCGCTCGACGCGCTGCTGAAGGCGGAGTGGAGAACAACCGCAGGCCTGCCGCTGAAGCTGGACGCGCTGGCGATCGACGGAAGCGCCTTTACCGATGACGTCTGGTCCTGGGCGAAACGGCACCCGCGCAACCGGGTCATCGTGGTCAAGGGGGCGTCGTCGCAGAACGGCCCGACCATGATGCCGATGCAGGAGCGCCAGCGCGACGGGCGGGTGAAGAAGCATCCACGCCGACAAGGGTTCATGCTGAACGTCAGCCAGATGAAAGCGGATTTCTACGCGAGGGTCGGCCGCGACGACCCCGAGGAACGCGGGTTCGTCGCCTTCGCCAAGGGGCTTGGCGACGAGTTCTACCGGCAGATCACCTCTGAAGTCCGGTTGCTGAAGCGCCAGCGCAGCGGGGTAGTCACCAGCTACTGGGATCTGGTGGAGCCGACCCGCCGCAACGAAGGCCTCGACACCCACCTCTATGCCGAGGCGGCGGCCCGGAGGATCGGATGGGCTTCGATGCTCGAGGCGCAGTGGGACGTGCTGGCCGCGCAGCGCGGCGGCCCGCCGCCGGACGGACAGCCGGACCTGTTCGACGCGCCGCTCGCGCCGGCGCCGACGCCGGTGGCGGCGCCCGCACCGTCGGCGCCGGCGACCCCGAGGGCTGCTCGACCATGGATCAGCCCACCAACCAAATGGCTCTAGGCCGGACAGGACGCTGACCAATGACGACCTACACTCAGGAGCAGCTGACCGAAGCTCGCCTGGCGCTGCACCAGCGCAGCCTGGGCCTGCAGGTTGTGTCGGTGAAGTACGACGGCCGCGAGGTCGACTACAATCAGGTCTCGCTAACGGACCTGGCCATGTATGTCGATCGGATCGAGCGCGCGATCGGCGGGGCCTCGGCCGCGAGCCGTACGACCTTCGTGGCCGGGCGGGGATTTCGGTGAAGCCGACGCTGATCGACCGCGCCATCGGCGCGATTTCCCCCAAGCTGGGGGCCGAGCGCCTGCGTTGGCGTATCGCCATGTCGGCGATGCAGCATTTCGACGCCGCGGGCCGGTCGAATCGGACGCAGGGCTGGAAGACGCCGGGCGGGGACGCCAACGCGGCGACCGCCGGGGGGCGGCGCATCCGGCTGGTGGCGCGGGACATGGTCCGCAACAACGCCATCGCGCGGCGTGCGGTGTCGACGCTGGTGGACAACATCGTCGGCGACGGGATCATCCCGAATGTCGAGGCGTCGAGCGACCGTCTGCAGCGCCAGGTGCTCGAGCTGATCCTGGCGCACACCGACACGACCAGCATCGATGCGGCCGGTCGCACCAACCTCTACGGTCTGCAGCGCCAGGGGGTGCAGAGCCTGGTGACCGACGGCGAGGCGCTGTGGCGCAAGCGGTCACGGCGCATGTCGGATCCTGCGCGGCCGGCGCTGTCGTTCCAGATCGAGACGCTCGAGGCCGAGTATCTCGACGACCAGCCAACCCGGACCACCGGTGGCGCCGCGACGTTCGACGGCATCGAGTTCGACGCCATCAACCGGCGCGTCGCATACCGGCTGTTCCGCTGGCATCCGGAGGATGGTCAAATCTCGGGTTATCCCGAGGTGAGTCGCGTCGAGGCGGCGAACGTGATGCACCTCTATCGAATGGACCGACCCGGCCAGCGGCGCGGCGTTTCGTGGCTGTCGTCGGCGATCGCGCTGATGTCAGACGCCTACGACTACGCCGACGCGCAGCTGATGCGGCAGAAGATCGCCGCCATGTGGGTCGCCTTCAGCAAGGATAACGGCGACACCGAGGATTCCGCCGCGGGCGAATTCACGATGCCGGAAACTCTGACTCCCGGCATGTTCGAGCATCTGCCCGCCGGCCGCGATGTGGTGTTCTCCAGCCCGCCGCCGACCGAGGGCTATGCCGAGCACATGAAGGCGGTGCAGCGGATGATCGCCGCCGCGCTCAACGTGACCTACGAAGAGCTGTCCGGCGACCTCGAGGGGGTGAACTTCAGTTCGGCGCGGATCGGCCGGCTGGCGATGCAGCGGGCGGTGTCGGCAGCGCAGTGGACAGTGGTCATGCCGGCGGTGTGCGAGCCACTCGATCGCTGGCTGCGTGAGTCCGTCAACGATGCTGCGACCCTGCGCGGAGAGTGGCGGCTCAAATGGACGCCGCCGCGGTTCCCGATGACCGACCCGGCGCGCGAGATACCCGCGATGCTGAAGGAGATCGAGGGCGGGTTGTCGAGCCGCCAGCGCAAAATCCGCGAGTTGGGATTCGACCCCGACGACATCAACCGTGAGATCGCCGAGGACCTGGCGACGCAGGAGCGGCTCGGAGTGGTGTTCGGCGCCGGCGCGCCGACCGCACCGGTCGAGCCCGTCGATCCGGACGACCGCGAGCCTGCGGACGGTCCCGCGAAGCCCTGAAAGGACCAGAGCGATGGACGACAATGACGCGCCGAGCGGCGCGGCCGAACTGCTGCTCTTCGGCTACTGCGGTGACGACTGGGACGAGCAGGGCTTCACCGCGCGGGGCGTGGTCAAGGCGCTATCCGGCCTCGGCGACGTGCTGGTCCGGGTCAACTCCGGCGGCGGGTCGGCGTTCGAGGGCGCCGCGATCTACGCGATCCTGAAGGCGCACGCCGGCAGGGTGACCGTGCGGGTCGAGGGGGTCGCCGCCAGCGCGGCCAGCCTGATCGCGATGGCGGGCGCCGAGATCGTCATGGCCGAGGGCGCGATGATGATGATCCACGACCCAAGCGGGATCACCATCGGTCCGGCAGCGGCGCATCAGAAGAGCGCCGAGGATCTGAACAAGATCGCCGAGAACTACGCGGCGGTCTATGCCGCGCGCAGCGGCCAGGACCAAGCCGCGGTGCGCGCGCTCATGCTGGCGGAGACCTGGTTCACGGCCGCCGAGGCCGTCGACGCTGGTTTCGCTGACCGGGCGGCCCAGGACGCTTCCGAGGCAGTCGCCGCCTTCGATTTCACCGTCTACGCCCGCGCGCCGGAGCACCTGCGCGCGATGGCGGTCGAAAAGGGTTGGCGGTTGCGTCAGCCCGACCCCGGGGCGTCCGCGCCCGTTCACAAGGAGCTCAACATGAGCACGACCAAGAACACCGCGGCGCAGCCGGACGCTGCCGTGAATTCGCCCGCCGAGGCGGCGCAGCAGTCCGCCGAGATGAGGGCCGCTTCCGATGCCGAGATCGCCCGTGAGGCGGCGGAATCGCGCCGGCGCAAGGCCGTTGTCGCTCGCTTCGGCGAGAAGCTGACCGCCCAGCAGGCCGACACGATCGCCGCGGGCTCGCGCGACGAGGCCGAGGCGCTGGTGAAAGCCGCGGACATCGTGATCGAGGCCCGGATGGCGGCCGAAGGCCCGGAGCTCCGGCAGACCGCGCATATCACCCGCGACGAGCGCGAGACGCTGCGCGACGGCATCGAGGGCGCGATCTTCGCGCAGCTCGGCCGCTCCGAGCCCGACGGCAAGGCCCGTCCCTACATGGAAATGTCGCTTGTCGAGATGGCCGCCGCCGCCATCGGCCACAAGGGTTCGCTGCGCCACACCGCCGCCCGGGAGCGCGTCCTGATGGCGGCGACGCACACCCGGAGCGACTTCCCCGCGATCTTCGAGAACGCGCTGAACAAGCAGCTCGCCGCGCGCTATCGGGAGGCCAAGCCGACCTACCGGCAGATCGCCCGTCGGATGACGTTCAACGATTTCCGGCCGCATCCGATCACCCGCGTGGGGGACTGGCCGACGCTGCTGCCCGTCGCCGAGTCCGGGGAGATCAAGTACGGCACGGTCGGCGAGGGCCGCGAGACGGTGGCGGCGGCGTCCTACGCCGTGGCGATGCGCATTTCGCGGCAGATGTTGATCGACGACGACCTGGACGCGCTGGCGCAGGTCGTCGCTGATCGCGGCCTGGCGGTCGCCCGGTTCGAGGACGCGACCTTCTACGCCATGATGCTGTCGGGGTCGAACGCCGATGGACCGACGCTGGCGACCACGACGCGGCAGGTGTTCAACACCACCGATCTGTCGAAAGCGTCGTCCAACGCGGCCATCAGCGAGACGAGCCTCGGAATCGCCCGCGCTTCGCTGCGCAAGCGAACGAGCCTCGACGGCGCCAAGCTCAACATCATCGGCTCCATCCTGCTCACCGGGCCGGACAAGGAGCTGGAGGCGCAGCGCCTCGTCGCGCCCATCCAGGCGGCGGCGTCGAACAACGTGAACCCCTTCACGGGCACGCTGCAGGTGGTCACCACGGCGGAGATCGCCGGGAACACCTGGTATCTGTTCGCGAGCCCGGCGGACCTGGCCTGTTTCGTCTACGGCTTCCTGTCGGGTTACGAGGCGCCGCGGATGCGCATGGACGAGCCCTTCGGCCAGCAAGGTATTGCCTACAGCGTCGAGCACGATTTCGGCGTCGGCGCGATCGACTTCCGCGGCGGCTTCAAGAACGTCGGTGCCTGACCAGCCTTCCCCTGCCGGCGGAACGGCAGGGGCCCCATTTCATCGAGAGGAGACGGCTAGATGGCCAAGAACTTCATTCAGCCCGGAGACGTGATGACGATCGCCGCTCCGGCCGACACCGTCGCCGGCCAGCTTCAGCATGCGGGGCTGCTCGTCGGCGTGGCGCAGGGAAACGCCCTCAACGGCGCCCCCCTCGAGATCGCGACGCGGGGTGTGTTCGAGGTCGCCAAGACCTCGGCGCAGGCATGGACGGTGGGCGCGGCGATCTACTACATCCCCTCGACCAAGCTCGCCACGACTGCGACGACCACCGGCAATATTCTGATCGGCGTCGCCGCGGCCGTCGCGGACAATCCCTCCGGTACCGGCCTGGTGCGACTGAACGGATCGGCGCCGTCCGCCGCCACCTGATCCTCAGGCGCACCGCGAAATCCGCGTTGCGTCCGATCGAGCGCAGGAGGCCGGCATGACCTTCGACCCACTCAGGGCGATCAACGCCGTGCACCAGGCCTTCGGGGCTGGGGTCACCGTCCTCGGCGTCACGCCGCGCACTATCCGCGCGATCCGGCGGTCGGAGGATGAGGCTGACCGGTTCGCGACACGTCAGGTGTTGCGCACTTCGGTGCTGCTGGAAATCCGGGCGGCAGACATGACGGGGATCGTCGAGGGTTCCCGGCTGCTCGTCGATGGGCAGGCCCGGGTGGTGCGGGGCGTCCCGGAGTACCGCGACGCGGATCGGCTGGTCGCGGTGGTCAACACCGTCTTGGAGGGCGCTTGATGCGGATCAAGGTGGAGCCGCAGGGTGACTTTCGCGACCTCGCACGCGAGGAATATCTGCTGCTCGAGCAGGCGGTGACCGGCGGGGTCACCCGGGCGGGCGCCGGCCTGCAGGCCGGCCTGCGCCGGCAGGTGGTCGGCGCCGGGCTGGGACGGAAGCTCGCCAACGCCTGGCGCCTGAACGTCTATCCCAAGGGGGGCGAGGTTTCGGCCTCGGCCGCCGCGGTGGTCGCGACCAAGGCGCCGAGCCTGATCAGGGCGTTCGACGAGGGGGCCACGATCCGTTCGGCGGGCCGGCTCTACCTCGCGATCCCGAGCGACGCTGCGCCGAAGAAGGGCGTGGGCGGACAGCGGATCAGCCCGCAGACCTTCCCGGAATGGTCACTGGGAAAGCTGCGTTTCGTCTATAGCCCGCCGAGCAGGGGTCCGAGCATGCTGGTGGTCGACAACTATCGCGTCCGGAAGGGCAAGCGAGGCGGCTTCGCGCCGAGCCGGGACGCGCGGCGGATCAGGAGCGGGAAAGGGCTTGTGACCGTGGTGATGTTCTTTCTGGTCCCCCAGGTGAAGCTGCGCAAGCGGCTGGACGTCGAGTCGGTCGCGGCGGCGGCGGCGAGTGGTCTGCCCGGGATGATCGACGCCGAATTCGCCCG
>CAYTMB010000024.1:8001-9678 GCA_964438465.1 uncultured Rhodovulum sp.
AACAATCCGATGGAGGCTGTTTGAACATGGGCATCACCGCACGCGGCGATCAGGCGGCGTTCCTGTCGCGACTGCAGGCCGACTTCGGGACGCCGGAGGCCGCGGCCGCCGGCAAGTTCCGGCATCTGCCGTTCTACTCGCTGAACATGTCGCCCAGCGAGGACGTGACCGAGGATGACGCGATCATCGGCGACGCCTTTCCGGGCGCCGCGGTGCGGGGGCTGCAGAACCTGACCGGCAATATCGAAGTGCCGCTCGGGCTCGCCTCGATCGGCTGGCACCTGCGCGGCCTGATGGGTGCACCGGTGACGACCGGGTCGAGCCCCAACTTCACCCATACCTTCAAGATGGCGGCGCTGCCGGTGATGCCGCTCTTCACCACCGGCATTTCGCACCGGGGGATCGACGCGCATTTCCGGCAGACCCCGGTCGCCTACACCGGCCTTCGGCTGGCGGCGAAGAAGGACGGCACGCGGGCGCGGGCGCGCTTCGACCTGCTCGGGTCGGTCGAGTCCAGTCTCGAAGACAGCCTCGACGCGACCCCGGTCGAGTTTACGCCGGATGCGGTCCCGGTAGGTTTCCAGGGCGGCGTCTACATGGGCGGCGACCTGGTGGCTGGGGTGACCGGGTTCGAGATGAACGCCGGCTACAGCGCGGCGCCGGATCAGGAGACGCTGAACCTGCTGCCGACCGCTGCGGCCTTCCTCGACGGGAAATGGAGCCTCATGGGGTCGATCACCGCGCGGTTCCGCAACACAACCTGGTACGACCTCGGCGTCGGGGCCAGCCTGGTCGACATGGAGCTGCGCTGGGTGATCTCGGCCAGCCTGTCGCTGGTGCTGCGCGGGCACAACCTGCGGTTCGAGCGCGCCGGCGTGCCGGTCCCCAACGGCGACGTGCTGAACGCGACCTTCAACTACCGCGCGTCGCGCCCAAGCACGGGCGACAGCCCGCTGACCGCCGTGCTGAAGAACGGCGTCGCCAACTACAACAACATCGCCTGAAGGGCAGGATCATGGCTATCAGACTGGTGGAGCTGTTCGACGCGCGCAGCATCGATCTCGGATACGGCGTCTCGGTTCGGGTCAGGCCCATCGGCTATGCCGACCTGAAGGCGGCCGAGGCCTCCGCACTGCGTCGTGCCCGCGAGCGAAAGGCGGCGCTCCTCGACGCGCCGGATGCGGTCGCGCAGGACGCGGCGGACAATCGCAGCAGCGATGATGAGATGCTCGGACTGGCGGAAGAACTGCTGCTCGACGAGATGGTGCATCGCTTCGTCGAGAGTTGGGACGGCGTCCTCGATGAGGACGGATTGACGCCCGCGCCGCTGACGCCGGCCACCTGGCGAAAGTTCCGGCAGGGCGTCCCGATGCTCGCCGACGTGCTGCGCGCCGCCCTGCGCAGGCCTGTCGATCTCGTGGTGTGCGAGGGAAAGCCCTCGGCGCTCTGATCGCCTGGCGCTGGAGCGGCGGCGATGCGCAGTGCGCAGGCTGCGCCGACACGCCGGAGTTCGCCTGCCGGCGCTACGGCGGTCGGGGCGCCTGTCCACAGGACGAAAACCCACTGCGGAGCTTCGAGGCGGCGGCGATCTTCGCCGCGTTCGACCTGGTGCAGTCGCAGCTGCGCATGGGCTTTTCCGGGCCCGTCGGCCTGGACCTTCCGGCCGCGCTGACCGTG
>CAYTMB010000024.1:9778-12178 GCA_964438465.1 uncultured Rhodovulum sp.
AGCCGAGATGCGCAACTACGCGGTCAGGCTCAGCGTCGATGGCGCCGAGGTCGTCGATGCGACGCTCAGGAAGGTGGGCGCGACCGGCCAGCAATCGATGGAGAGGATCGGGACGGCGTCCCAGTCGCTTCAGCAGCAGATCGACCGATCGTTTGGGACAGCCTCCAGCTCGTTTCGAGACCGTGCGGTCGATATCGACGCCTATGGCGCCGAGCTCGACAATCTGCGAGCGAAGTTCAATCCGCTCTTCGCCGCGTCCAAGCAGTATGAGACGCAGCTCGCGGAGATATCGCGCGCGGAGCGCCTCGGCGCCATCAGCGCGCACGAGGCGGCCGCGGCACGCCAGGTCGCCGCGGCCTCCCTCATGCCGACCACGACAGCGGCTGTCGGCTATGGCCGCGCGATGCAGGCCAGCACCGCGCACACGGCGAACCTGACCGCCCAGCTCAACGACATTGGCGTAATGCTCGCCGCCGGCCAGAGCCCGCTGCAGCTCGCGTTGCAGCAGGGCACGCAGGTCAACCAGGTTTTCGCGCAGCTCGGCGGCGGCGGCGCCGCGCTCCGGGCGATGGGGTCGGCGTTCATCGGCATGATCAACCCGCTGTCGCTGGCGACGATCGGCATCATCGGCTTCGGCGCCGCCGGGGTGCAGTGGCTGATGAGCCTCGGCGAGGAGGCGGTGAGCCTCGAAGACCGATTCGAGGATTTGGCGGACGCGACGGGCGATGTGCGGGACGCGGTCGACTTGCTCGCCACGTCGCAGATCGATCTTCGCGAGGAATTCGCCGGATCGGTCGAGCAGGTAAACCTTCTGCGCCAAGCCATCGGGCAACTGGCATTGGACCAGATCAACGAGAAGATCGGGGCGATGGCTCCCGAGGCTTTCGCCAGTCTCGCGGAGGGCATCGCGAAGATCGACGGCGCGGCGGAGGACATGCGCCGCCGGATGGCCGACATGGGGAGGGATTTCGAGGGGTTCTCGATCGAGCACATCGCGGCGCAACTCGGGACCACCGCCGAGTTCGCGGAGATCGCCACGACGGCGATAGACCAGATGAACGCGGCGACGAGTTCCGATGAGCGGAACCGGGCGTTGCTGGAGACCCTCGAGCAGCTGGACGCGATGCGGGACGCGGCGGGCAGGCTGCCGCCCGAGGCGCGGGCGCTGCATGATGCGCTGGTTCCCATCGCCGCGGAAATCTCTCGCTCGGTGGCGCTCTCCGGCCAGCTCGAGGATGGCATGAGCGGCGCCACCGGAGCGATCGAGGCCGCCGGCGCGGCGGCCACCCGGGTCGCCGACGAAATTGCGAGGGCGGCGGGGAACGCCATGTCCCTCGCTGCGCAGGCGGCCTCGGCGCTCGCCGAGTCGCAGATCAGGCTCGACAACAGGGGGAACCCGGTCGGGGAGGCCGGAGCGATGGCCGCTCATCGGTATGACGATCGGGTGGGCGACATCTCCGGGGCCGACCCGATCCTGCGCGACGAGCTGATGCGGCAGCGTGACGCCTACATCGCCAACGAGGAGGCGGTCGCGCGAAACCGGGCGGCGCTTGCGGAGTGGAACGCCGAGCAGCGGAAAGCGGCTGGCGGCGGGGGCGGCCGGGGTGGAGCATCTGGAACCGACAAAGCCGCGCGCGAGCTTGAGCGCGAAGCCGAGGCCCGGCAACGGGTCATCGACGGCCTTCGATTCGAGGTCGAACAGATCGGCCAATCCGACGTGGCGCGGAGGATTGCGCAGGAGACCCGCCGGGCGGGGGTCGATCTCTACAGCCTCGAAGGTCAGCAGATAGCCGATCTGGTGGAGAGGGCGCATGAACTCCAGTCGGAACTCGATCGCCTGACCGAGGTCAACGACTACGCGGCCAGAACCTTCTCGGACCTCTTCACCGGCGCGATAGGGGGAGCGGACAGCTTCAAGGAGGCTCTCGGGGGCGTCCTGGCGGAGCTCGGCAAGATGGCGGTCAGCAACGCGTTCATCGCGATGATCTCCGGTTCCGGGTTCGGGGGATCGGGCGCGGGAAACCTGCTCTCGACCGTCTTCGGCATCGGCGCGCCGGGTTTCGCCACCGGCGGGTCATTCACCGTCGGCGGTTCCGGCGGGACCGACAGTCAGCTGATCACCTTCCGGGCCACGCCCGGAGAAATGGTCGACGTGCGCAGGCCTGGCCAGTCTGGCGGCCGCGCGGTTTCGCTGAACTTCGCGCCGGTGATCAATGCGCAGGGCGCCGACGCCACCGCGTTGGCGAGGGTCCAGTCTCAGTTGGCGACGATGGAACAGCGCTTTGGCGAGATGGTGCAGGGCTCGCTGCAGGATCCGCGCTACCGGGGGGCGCTCTAGGTGGCGCTCGTCTTCCCGCTGGCGCGCGCCGAGTTCCAGGACCTGTTCGGTTTCGCCGGGTT
>CAYTMB010000024.1:12278-14654 GCA_964438465.1 uncultured Rhodovulum sp.
ATGCCGGCCGGCTACACGCTGAACGCGGGCGACATGATCAGCGTCGGATACGGCTCGCCGCAGCGGCGCTGGCTTGGCCGCATTGTCGAGGGAAGCCAGGCGAACGGCCTTGGGACGTCGCCGACGTTCGAGGTCCGACCGCCGCTCCCGACCGGACTGGCGATCGGAAACCCGGTCACCCTGCGCAAGGCTTTCGGTACGTTCCTGATCACCGATTTCGATCCCGGTCGAGCAGAGGGGCTCCATGTGGCCGGCATGCGGTTCAGTGCGCTGCAGGTGACGCTTTGAGGCCGGTCGATCCGGACTGCCAGGCGGCGCGCGAGGCCCGCATCCCGCTCATGGAGATCCCCATCCTGTGGGTCTCCGGGAAGGACAGGAACACCGGCGCCATCCAGTCGCTCGGCCTCTGGGGCGGCGACGACGACGAGCGGATCGTCGTCGAGGACCTGTTCGTCGGTGCGAGGGTGTCGCGGTACTTCTACGGCCGGGGCGCGGTCCTGTCGCTCGGCCCCATCCGCCACGAGCGGGGGCTGACGATCCGTCCGGTGCAGGTCCGTCTCTCGCCGCTCGCGGACGCGGCGCAGCAAGCGTTCCTCGCCTATGAGCCGCGCGGGGCCGAGGCGCAGGTCTGGAAGCGGACCTATGACGCCCGCACCGGCAAGCCGATCGGCTACCCCGAGCGCGCGGTGAAGGGCTACATCAACACCGCGCCGATCGTGCGGCCCGAGCCCGGCGGCGAGGCGACGCTGACGGCGGAGATCGTCTCCACCGCCCGCATGCTCACCGTCACGAGCGCCCTGGTGAAGAGCAACGCCCGGCAGCTCGCCCGCGCGCCCGGCGACGACTTCCGGAAATACAAGACCACGATGGCGCAGATCGAAGTGCCGTTCGGGACGGAAAGCAAGAGGTGGAAATCATGACGATGGTTCGCCTCGCCGACTGGCGCCCGCGGCTGTTCGAATATGTCGAGCGCGTGCGGCGTCTGCCGCTGGAGTTCGGCGCCAACGACTGCGGTCAATTCGCCGGCGGCTGGATCGAGGCGCTGACGGGCGAGAACCCGGCGGCCGAGCTGCGCGGGCTCTACGCGAGCCAGGCGACGGGCATCGCGCTGGTGCGCGCCCGCATGGGCTACACCGGACCGGTCGATTGGGCGCGGGCGCTGTTCCCGATCGTTCCGATCGCGATGGCGCAGGTGGGCGACCTCGCGGTGCTCAAGACCCCGCAGGGCCCCGCGCTCGGCGGCGTGCAGGGCGAGCGCATCTACGCCGTCGGCGTCACCGGGTTGACCACGGTCGACCTCCTGACCGCGCGTTCCGCGTTCCGGGTCTAGAGCCGCATGCCTCCTGTCGGCGCCGCACTCGGCGCGCTCGCGGTCGGCGCCACCAGCTTTGTGGCCGGCGCTGGCGCGGCCGTTGGCCTGAGCGTCCCGACGTCGATCGCCATCGCCAACGGCGTCGGGCAGCTCATGGTCGGCGTTGCGCTGAGCGCGCTCAGCCAGGCGCTGGCGCCGGGTCTGCCAGGGGTGAAGCGCTCGGGCGGGGCGCGGCTGACCGCGAACACGGGCGAAATCGGGCCGCTGTCCTTCACATTCGGCGTCTATCCGACCGCCGGCGAGCTGGTGTTCCACGGCAGCTACTCGACCAGCGGCGACAAGCGCAACGAGCAGTATGTGCAGGTGTTCGAGCTGTCCGACTGGCCCGGCGCCGAGCTGCGCCGCGTGTTCCTGAACGGCGAGTGGGTCGAGTTGGGGTCGGGCCTCGATCCGGACAGGCCATATCTCGGCCACCCGGTGAAGGGCTACCAGACCAAGGGCCGGAACCGCCTCTGGGTCAAGTACCACGACGGGACGCAGACCGCGGCCGATCCGCACCTGCTGGCGCGGTTCCCGGCCCCCTACAAGCAGCCCTGGACCGCCAGCATGGTCGGCCGCGGGGTGCCGCTGCTGATCGTCACCCAGAATTTCCGGCCCGAGCTGGGGCTCCATCAGCGCGTCACGGCGCTCGCCGAGCTGGGCGGCATGCCGGTCTATGACCCGCGGCAGGACAGCACGGCGGGCGGGGTCGGGCCCCAGCGTCTCGATCGGCGCGAGACCTGGCGGTCGACGCGCAACCCGATCGTGATGATCTACAACATCCTGCTCGGCATCCGCGATCCGCTGACCGGGGAGTTCGTCTGGGGCGGGCAGGGGATCACACAGCGCGATCTCCCGACGTCCAACTGGTTCGCGGCCATGAACGAGTGCGACCGGCTGATCGACGGCCGGCCGCAGTACGAAGCCGGCCTTGAGATCAGGGTCGACGAAGAACCGGCGGCGGTGATCGAAGAGCTGCTGAAGGCGTGCCAGGGCGATATCGCCGAGGCGGCCGGCATCTGGAC
>CAYTMB010000025.1:0-14621 GCA_964438465.1 uncultured Rhodovulum sp.
GGGTGCTGGAGCTGATCCAGCACCCTGCGGCTCTCCTTGACGCCGAGCGCCGCGGTCGGCTCGTCGAGGATGACCACGCGCGAGCCGAAGGCGGCGGCGCGGGCGACCGCGACGCCCTGGCGCTGGCCGCCCGACAGCGTCTCCACCGCCTGGTTGATGTTCTGGATCGTCATCAGCCCCAGCTCGGTCAGCTTGTCGCGGGCGAACTTCTCCATCGCGCCGCGGTCGAGCATGCGCAGCCACTCGCCCATGAAGCCGGGTTTGCGGATCTCGCGGCCCATGAACATGTTGTCGGCGATCGACAGCGCCGGCGACATCGCCAGCGTCTGGTAGACGGTCTCGATCCCGGCCGCGCGCGCCTCGATCGGCGAGGCGAACTGGATCTGCTTGCCGTCGAGATAGATCTCGCCCGAGTCGGGGATCACCGCCCCCGACACCGCCTTGATCAGCGAGCTCTTGCCCGCGCCGTTGTCGCCGATCACCGCGAGGATTTCCCCGGGCATCAGGTCGAAGTCGCAGTTGTCGAGCGCGGTGACCCTGCCGTAGCGCTTGACGAGGTTGCGTCCCTTGAGAACCGGTTCGGTCATGATTCAGGCCTTTCTGATCCACTGGTCGATCGCGACCGCGCCGATGATGAGCGCGCCGATCAGGAGATAGGTCCATTGCGGGTCGGTGCCGAGCATCCGCAGGCCGAGCTCGAACACGCCGACGATCAGCGCCCCGAAGAACATGCCGAGGATCGAGCCGCGCCCGCCGAACAGCGAGATGCCGCCGATCACCACCGCGGTGATGGACTGGATGTTGCCGAGCACGCCGGTCGAGGCCGAGGGCGACACCGAGCCGAAGCGGCCGATCATCACCCAGCCGGCGACGGCGCAGAAGAAGCCCGCCAGCGCATAGACCTGGATCAGCGTCTTCTTGACCTGCACGCCCGACAGCTGCGCCGCCTCGGCGTCGTCGCCGATGGCGTAGACATGCCGGCCCCAGGCGGTGTGCTTGAGGACATAGGCCATGATCAGCACCATGATCACCAGCAGCACCACGCCGAGCGAGACCGTGGTCACGCCGATCTTGAAGGTCCAGCCCCAGAGCTGGAGCAGCGGGGCCTGCGCCTCGATGTCCTGGCTGCGGATGGTCTCGTTGGCCGAATAGAGATAGTTCGCCGCGAGGATGATCTGCCAGGTGCCGAGCGTCACGATGAACGGCGGCAGCTTCATCCGGGCGACGAGGAAGCCGTTGGCCGCCCCCATCGCCGTGCCGGCCGCGAGGCCGATCAGGATCGAGATCGGCGCCGGGATGCCCCAGCGAAAGGTGAAGGTGCCCATGATGACGGAGGTGAACACCGCCATCGCGCCGACCGAGAGGTCGATGCCCGCGGTCAGCACCACGATCGACTGGGCGCAGCCGAGGATGCCGACCACGGCGATCTGCTGCAGGATCAGGCTGAGCGTGCCGGTGCGAAAGAAGTTGCCGGCGGCGAGGCCGAAGATGGCGACCGACAGCAGGAGCACGATCATCGGCACCGCCGACGGGGTCTGGTGCAGCCAGTGCTGGATCTTCTGCAAGAGCGACGTGTGTTCGTCCTCGAACTGGGCGACGGCCTGCGGACTTCCCGCGGCGGCCGACTCGAACGAGGTCGATGACGAGTCTCCGACGGCCATTTTCAGACCTCCCCTTGGGTTGTGATTGCGCGGAGCATACTCCTATTCGGGTGCGGCGCCATCGCCGCCGCACCCCGGGGGCGGCCCGCCGGGCCGCCCCTCAAGCCTGCGCGGGGATCAGCCCCAGCAGAGCTCCAGGCCCTTTGCGGTGTCGACCGAGGGCACGCCGTCGGCCGGCCGGTCGGTGATCAGGGTGACGCCGGTGTCGAAGAACTCCTTGCCTTCGGTCGGCGCCGGCTTCTCGCCGGTGTCGGCGAAGGCCTTGATCGCCTCGATCCCGAGCGCGGCCATCTGCAGCGGATACTGCTGCGAGGTCGCGCCGATGATGCCCTCCTTGACGTTGTTCACGCCCGGGCAGCCGCCGTCGACCGAGACGATCAGCACGTCGCCCTCGCGGCCGACCGCCTTCAGCGCCTCGTAGGCGCCGGCCGCGGCCGGCTCGTTGATGGTGTAGACGACGTTGATGTCGGGCTCGGTGATGAGCAGGTTCTCCATCGCCTTGCGGCCGCCCTCCTCGTTGCCCGCGGTCACGTCGTTGCCGGCGATGCGGGGATCGTCCTCGTCGCCCCATTTGTTCGGGTCCTTGAGGTCGATGCCGAAGCCCTGCAGGAAGCCCTGGTCGCGCAGCACGTCGACCGACGGCTGGCTGATGGCGAGATCGAGCATGGCGATCTTGGCGTTCGCCGCGTCATCGCCCAGCGTCGCCTTGGCCCATTCGCCGATCAGCAGGCCGGCCTGGAAATTGTCGGTGGCGAAGGTGGCGTCGGCCGCATCGGCCGGCTCGAGCGGGGTGTCGAGGGCGATGACCAGCACGCCGGCGTCGCGCGCGTTCTGCAGCACCGGGGTGATCGCCGCGGTGTCGGAGGCGGTGATCAGGATGCCCTTGGCGCCGTTGGCGACGCAGGTCTCGACCGCGGCGACCTGGGATTCGTTGTCGCCGTCGACCTTGCCCGCATAGCTCGACAGCGCGATGCCGAGTTCGGCGGCCTTGGCGGTGGCGCCTTCGCGCATCTTGACGAAGAACGGGTTGGTGTCGGTCTTGGTGATCAGGCAGGCCGCGATGTCCTGCGCGAAGGCGGGCGCCGCGCCGAGGCCGGCCACGGCGGCGACGGTGGCCAGAAGACACACCTTCATGGATGCGGATTTCATGGTAGACTCCTCCCGAGTTTTTCCTCACCGGCGCCCGTTCGGGGTCCGGCTGCAGGAAGAAGACCGCACTCCGGCCGGCTTGTCAATAATTAAATCACTCTGATTTATTTTTAGGGTCTACAGTCGCGCAAATTTTTGCGGGGAGGTCGTATGCGGATCGAGACGGAGGACGGCGCCGCGCCGTCTTCGACCCCGTTGCAGCGGGGCACCAACCAGGCCGGGATGCGCGCCCACAACGAGCGGCTGGTGCTGAGCCTCGTGCGCCGCGGCGGACCATTGGCCAAGACCGAGATCGCCCGGCTGACCGGCCTGTCGGCGCAGACGGTGTCCGTCATCATGCGCAAGCTCGAGGCCGACCGGCTGCTGAAGCGCGGCGAGCCGCAGCGCGGGCGGGTCGGCCAGCCGTCGGTGCCGCTGGCGCTCGATCCCGAGGGCGCGTTTTTCCTCGGCGCCAAGATCGGCCGGCGCAGCCTCGACATCGCGACCGTCGATTTCGCCGGGGCGGTCCGGCGCAGCATCAGCGAGCGCTACGCCTACCCGACGCCGCGCGACACCATCCGCCGCCTGCTCGCCGGCGTCGCGGAGGCCGAGGCGGCGCTGGGGCCGCAGGCCGCGCGCATCGCCGGGCTGGGGCTCGCGATGCCCTTCGCGCTGTGGAGCTGGGCCGAGGAGTTCGGCGCCCCGGCCGCCGAGATGGCGGACTGGCGCGCCGTCGACATCCGCGCCGAGATCGCCGCCGCCCTGCCCTATCCGGTCTATCTGCGCAACGACGCCACCGCCGCCTGCGGCGCCGAGCTCGCCTTCGGCGGCGGCGCGGAGTTCCAGGATTTCCTGTACTTCTACGTCGGCGCCTTCATCGGCGGCGGGCTGGTGCTGAACGGCGGGCTGTTCTCCGGCCGCAGCGGCAACGCCGCGGCCCTCGGCTCGATGCCGGTGCAGAACATCGGCGGCGGGACGGTGCAGCTGATCGACATCGCCTCGCTCGCGGTGCTGGAGGCGCGGCTGCGCGCGGCGGGCCTGCCCGCCGACGCGCTCTATCACCCTGATGCGGACTGGAGCGGCTTCGGCGGCCATCTCGACGGCTGGATCGAGGAGGCGGCCGCCGGCATCGCCCAGGCCGTCGTCGCCGCCAGCGCCGTGGTCGACATCGAGGCGGTGCTGATCGACGGCTCCTTCCCCAGGGCGGTGCTGGCGCGGCTGATCGACGCCGTCGCCGCGGCGATGCGCGCGCTCGACGTCTCCGGGCTGGAGCCGCCGCAGCTGCGCGCCGGCGCGCTCGGGCCGATCGCGCGCGCCCTCGGCGGGGCCAGCCTGCCGCTGTTCGACCGCTATCTCGTCGATCAATACGCGCTGGCCGAGCCGGGCGGCTTCGGCCCCCATGCGCGGCCGCCGCACTGAGAGACCGCCCTCTGGTCGCCGCCCGCGCCGCAGAGGCGTGCTCCGGGCACGGGCGCGCACGCGTGCGCGGAAGACTAATACATTGATATATCGCCCATATTCGAGTTCTGGTCACACTTTCCAAACAGGTGTTAACGGGGCCGCCGAACGCCGCGCGGGGATTTTTGCAGAGGTCTCACCGACGGGCGTCGCGGCCCCGAACGACACATCGTTCGAAGCGAGATAGAACCGCAGGACAAGCGCGGCGCATCCGGTCGATCCGCTTGACCCTGCGTTCACCAGTTTACCAGTTTACCAAGAAACCGAATAACTCCCCACGTTCAGAAGGATCGCGGCTAGTTCTCATATCCTGCGTCACGAATTTCCGTGCGCGGGGTGTTGAGGGGTTCGCCATGATCAGCGTCGTGATCGCCTGCCTTGACGGCGCGGATACGCTTCAGGTCGCGCTGGAGAGCCTCGTCGATCAGGACTGTCCCGACGACTGGGAGATCATCATGGCCGACAACGGCTCGCGCGATGCGTCGCGGGAGATTTTTCTTGCGATGTCCGCCCGGCGCCCGCAGCGCAGGATGCGCCTGATCGACGCCTCCGACCGCCGGGGCAAGTCCCATGCGCTCAATCGCGGCATCGCCGCGGCCGCCGGCGACCGGCTGGTGTTTCTCGACGCCGACGACACCGTGGCCCCCGGCTGGCTCGCCGCGATGGCCGCAGCCCTCGAGTGCGACGATTTTGTCGCGGCGCGGGTCGATATCCGGGCGCTCAACCCGGACTGGGCGACAGCGATCCGGCCGAACCCGCAGCAGACCCGGCTGATGGTGCTCACGCACGCGCCCTTCTGCGCCTACGCCGGCGGGGCGACGCTCGGACTGCATCGCCGGGTGTTCGACGCCGTCGGGGGCTTCGACACCGGGACGATGTGTTTCGAGGACGTGGATTTCTGCATCCGGGCGCACGCCAGCGGCTTCACGCTGCGCTATGCGCCCGAAGCGATCTACAACTACCGCTTCCGGGCCTCGCCGCAGGCGATCCGTCGCCAGGCCGAGGCCTACGCGCAGGCCCGGCTCCAGCTGCGCAAACGCTATGGCCGGTCGCGGTCGGTGATGGCGCCGCTGCCCTGGATCGCCCTCGCCGCCGAATTCGGCCTGCTCGGGCTCTGGCGTTGCGCGCAGGCGGCGCGCGGCGGGCTGTCCGAGCAGGACGCCGCCTGGTTCGGCCACCGCCTCGGCACGGCGCGCGGCAACGCCGCGGGCGCGCTTGCGCATCGCACCGCTCCGGCGTCGCCCGGCCTGCGCGGCCTGCGGCGGTGGGCGTCGCTCACGGCGGCCTCCGTCCTGCCGCGGGCGCTCGCCCCCTGGTACGGATCGACGGTGTCGGTGCGCACGTCGAAACCGCTGATGGCGCTCACCTTCGACGACGGGCCCGACCCCGCGACGACGCCGGCGCTGCTCGACGCTCTGGCCCGCCTCGGCGCGCGGGCGACATTCTTCGTCGTCGGCGCGCGTGCCGAACGCCATCCCGCGCTGATCGCCCGGATCGCGGCCGAGGGCCACGAGATCGGCAACCACAGCTGGAGCCATCCGTCGCTGCCGACGCTGGCGAGCGCGGAGATCGCGGCGCAGATCGGCAGGACGCGCGGCGCCCTCGGGACGCTCGGCCGGCGGCTGATGCGGCCGCCCTATGGCGACCAGGATTTCAGGACCAACCGGATCGCGCGCGGGCTCGGGTACCGCGTCGTGCTGTGGAACATCAGCGGCGCGGACTGGATGGGCCACGACTCGGCCACGCTGGCCGAGCGCATCGTCGCGCAGGCCGCGCCGGGGGCGATCGTGCTGCTGCACGATTCGCTCTGTTCCTTCGAGAGCGAGACCTTCCGCGACCGGACGCCGACCATCGAAGCGGTTGCGAAGGTGGTCGAGGCGCTGCCCGACTATGCCTTCGTGACGGTGTCCGAGCTGCTGGCGCAGGGCCGGCCGGTGGAGCGCGCCCGGACCAAGGTCTCGCCGCGGGGCTATCTCAACAGCCTCGGATCGGCGGTCCTGCCCCAGCGCGACGCGATCCCGGACGCGCCGACCGGCTGGAGCGACATCCAGCCGGACGGACTCGTCCGCTGATCGGGATATCGCGACAGATCAGGACCCCGGAGCGGACGAGCCGGCTCCGCCGGAGCGGGCTCCGCCCGGCCTCGCCGCGGCGGGGCCGGCCGGTCACAGCAGCCCGAGCGTGCGGAACGAGGCGTCCGCCCCCTTCCCGATCACGACATGGTCGTGCAGCGTCACGCCGATGGCCTGGAGCGCCATCTCGATCGCCTCCGTCATGTCGATGTCGGCCTGGCTCGGGGTCGGGTCGCCCGACGGATGGTTGTGCACGAGGATCAGCGCCGAGGCGTTGAGCTCCAGCGCGCGCTTGGCCACCTCGCGCGGATAGACCGGCACATGGTCGACCGTGCCGCGGGCCTGCTCCTCGTCGGCGATCAGCACGTTCTTGCGGTCGAGGAACAGCACGCGGAACCGCTCGGTGTCGCGGTAGGCCATGACAGTCTTGCAGTAGCGCATCAGCGCGTCCCACGAGGCGATCACCTCGCGCTGCATCACCGTCGCCCGCGCCATGCGGTGCGCGAGCGCCTCGACGAGCTTGAGCTGGAGATGGACCTGCGGCGTGACGCCCGCGACCGCCATCAGCCGCGGCTCGGGCGCCGCGATCACGCCGTTCAGGTCGCCGAAGGTCGCGAGCAGGGTCTTGGCCAGCGGCTTGACGTCGATCCGCGGGATGGCGTTGAACAGCACCAGCTCCAGCAGCTCGTATTCCGGCATCGACCCGTGGCCGCCGGCGAGGAAACGCTGGCGCAGCCGCTCGCGGTGGCCCCAGTAATGCGGCCGCGCCGGGGCCGTGGCTCCGGATCCCGCCGCGCGCCAGCTGTCGTCGCGCCGGCCGGCGGGCGAGGCGGCGGCGCCGGGGGGCGGCAGCCGGCGGTCGAGGTCGTCGAGGCCGCGCAACGCCTCCTCCGAGAACCCGCCCCGCGTCGTCGGCCGTTCGCCCATTCCTGCCTCCGTGACCCGGGGCGCAGGCTGCGGCGAATTGGTTAAGCGGCGGTTACGCGGCGCGGCGTCAGACCCGGCCGCCGCCGACGCCCGCGATCCAGGGCACCGCCTCGCGCAGCACCGTCCCCATCGCCGCGTCGAAGGCCGCGGCCAGCGCGAGCGGCGCCGCCGAGGGCGCCCCGGCCGAGGCCGCGAAGCTGCGCGAGGCGACCAGCGCGCCATCGGCTTCGCGCAGCATGGTCATCGTCAGCACGATCCGCACGACATAGGCCGGCCCTTCGGGCGGGCCGGGTTCGGCCTGGAAGGCCCGGATCTCGGTCAGGACGGTGTTGTCGGGAAAGAGCCCCGCCGAGCTGCGCCCGACAAGGCGGAAGGCGCCGCTGGCCTGCATCGACTGCACGAGCAGGGTCTGGATCATCTCCGGCGCCGCGTCGGTCCAGGCCGCGCCGGGCAGGTAGGCCGCCTGCAGCGGGTTCGGCTTGACCAGGATCCGGTTGGTGGCGATGGCGCCCGAGGTGGTCGGGACCTCGACCACCACATGGCGCGATCCGCGCGCGTCGCCCGAGCCGCCGAGCGGGGTCAGCGCATAGGCGTCGAGCGGCCGCGCGGCGCCCGACAGCGACGACACCGCGGCGCAGCCCGGCAGCGCGAGCGCCGCGATCAGCGCGAAGGCCCGCGCGAGGGTGGGAAGGGGCGTCATGGGCGATACTCCGGCGCGCGGCCGCCGAGCAGGAAGCGGGCGGGATCGCGCGATATGCGCTGGGTCAGTTGCTCGATGGTGGCGATGAGGGCGCGCGCATCCGCGGCCAGCCGGCTGAACTGCGGCAGGCCGGTCTGCGCGAAGCTCTCGATCGGCGGGGCGGCGCCCTCGACCAGCGCCTCGAGGCGCTGGGCGGCGCGGCCGGCCGAGTCCATCGCCGTGCGCGCCTCGGCCGAGATCGCCGGCAGGTCCGCCGAGACCTGGTCGACCGCGCCGTTGAACCGGCCGATCGCGTCGCGCAGGTCGGCGACGATCGGCTCGATGTCGGCGCTCATCACCCGGTCGGCCGAGGCGAAGGCGGAATCGGCCGAGGCCAGCGCCCGCTGGGCCGATTCGACCGCGGGCTGGATCGACTGCAGCGTGGCGGTGGCGCTGCGGAAGGTCTCGGCGGCGCCCGCGAGCGCGGCCTGCGCCTCGGCGCTGAGCCCGTCCAGCCGCCCGGAGAAGTCGCCGACATCGGCGCCGACCTCGGCGACGACCCGGTTCACCGTCGCGGCGGCGGCGCGCACATCGGCGAGGATCTGCGGCGCGTCGGTCTCCAGCAGCCCGTTCAGGGTCTGCAGCGCGGTGCGCGCCTCGGCGACCAGCGCCGCGCCGTCGCCGCTCAGCAGCCGCTCGACCCCGCCCGCCGCGCCCTCGACGGCGGTCAGCGCCGGGGCGACCGCGGCGATCGGGGCCTCGGCCTCGCGCAGCCGCGCGGCGGCGAGATCGGCGGCGCCGTCGAGCCGGCCGATCAGCGCCGCGCTGCGGGTCCCGAGGTCGTCCACCGTCGCGGTCAAGGACTGCGCCAGGCCCTCGTAGCCGTCCACCAGCCCCGGTCCGCGCTGGGTGATGAGCGTATCGGCGCTGCCGAAGGTGGTGCGCGCGGCGTCGAGCGCCCCGGTGGCCGATTCCAGCGTGCCCTTGGCCACGTCGAAGGCGCCGGTGGCGCTGTGCAGCGTGGCGTCGGCGGCCTTGAGCGTCGTTTCCGCCTGGGTCGCGATGCCGTCGAGCCGGCCGGTGAAGGCCGAGATCTGGTCGACGCCCTCGCGCACCGTGCCCGAGATCGCCGAGAAGTCGGTCAGCGCCTTCTGCAGGCCGCCCGAGGCGGCCTCGACGTTGTCGAGAATCTCGGTCACGCGCTGCTGGTTCGCGGGACTGACCACCGCGCTCAGCTGCCGCAGCAGTGCGGTCGCCTCCGCCAGCAACTGCGGCGCGCCCTCGATCAGGCTGTCGAGCACCGAGGGCTCGGAGCGGATCACCTCGAGGCCCGTCGTCGGATCGACCGTGAGCGGCCCGGCGCCGGCCGGCCCGCTCGCCAGCGAGACGTAGGAGACCCCGGTGACCCCCTGCGCGCGCAGGGTGGCGACCGTGCCGGAATCGATCGGCGTGCCGGCCTGGACCTGGACCTCGACGCTGACCTGGGTGCCGGTCCGCGACAGGTCGATCGAGATCACCTGGCCGACGAGGATGCCGTTGAACCGCACGTCGCCGGCCCGGCTGAGCCCGGACACCTGGTCGAACCGGATGGTGTAGTAGTCATACTGCCGGTCGATCGCGATGCGGGCGTACCACAGGAAGAACGCGAAGGCCGCGACGATGCCGAGCAGCGTGATCGCGCCGATCAGGAGGTAGTTCGCGCGGGTTTCCATCGTCTCTCCCCATCAGGCGTCGGCGGTGGTGAGCGCCGCCCGCGCCCGAGGTCCGTGGAAATACGCGTGAACCCAGGGCTGGTCCACCTTCAGCATCTCCGCCATCGTGCCGGTGACCAGCACTTTTTTCTCCGCCAGCACCGCGATGCGGTCGCAGGTCGCATGCAGCGTGTCGAGGTCGTGGGTGACGAGGAAGACGGTGATCCCCAGCGCCGCCTGCAGCGAGCGGATCATCTCGTCGAATTCGGTGGCGCCGATCGGGTCGAGGCCGGCGGTCGGCTCGTCGAGAAAGACGATCTCCGGGTCGAGCGCCAGCGCGCGCGCGAGGCCGGCGCGCTTGCGCATGCCGCCCGAGAGGTCGGAGGGATACTTGTCGCAGGCGTTCGGCGGCAGGCCGACCATCGCGACCTTCAGTTCGGCCAGCGACCGGCGCAGGTCGGGGTCGAGCTTCAGCAGCACCCGCATCGGCGCCTCGACGTTCTCGCGCACGGTCAGCGACGAGAACAGCGCGCCATCCTGGAACATCACGCCCCAGCGGTTCTCGACCGCCCGCCGCTCGGCGGGCGCGGCGCTCAGCATGTCGACGCCCAGCACCTTGATCGAGCCCTCGGCCGGCTTCATCAGCCCGACGATCTCGCGCAGCAGCACCGACTTGCCGGTGCCCGAGCCGCCCACGACCCCGAGCACCTCGCCGCGCCAGACGTCGAGGTCGAGGCCCTGGTGGATCACGTTGGCCCCGAACCGGGTGACGAGGTCGCGCACCTCGATCACCGCCTCGCGCGCCGGCGCATCGGCGGGCGGCGTCGGCGCATCGGCCCCGCTCATACGCCCAGCTCCATGAAGAACACCGAGAACGCCGCGTTGCAGACGATGACGAGAAACAGCGCCAGCACCACCGCGTCCGAGGTGCGCGCGCCGAGCGATTCGGCGCTTTTCTCGACCTTCAGGCCCTCGTAGCAGCCGACCAGCCCGATGATGACCGCGAAGAACGGCGTCTGGATCATGCCGACGAGGAAGTTCCACGGATCGCTCCCCTCCACCAGCCGCGCGGTGAACAGCGCCGGCGAGATCCCGAGGTTGATCCAGGCCATCAGCCCGCCGCCGATCAGCCCGGCGAGGTTGGCGATGAACCCGAGCAGCGGCAGCATGATCACTAGCGCCAGCACCCGCGGCAGCACCAGCACCTCGATCGGATCGAGGCTCAGCGTGCGCATGGCGTCGATCTCCTCGCGCAGCTTCATCGAGCCGATCGCCGCGGTGTAGGCCGAGGCGGTGCGCCCGGCGACGATGATCGCCGCCATCAGCACGCCCAGCTCGCGCAGGATGGTGATCGCGATCAGGTCGACCACGAACACCTCGGCCCCGAACTGGCGCAGCGTGACCGCGCCCATGAACGACAGCACCACCCCGATCAGGAACGCCATCAGCGAGACGATGGGGATCGCGTTCAGCCCGACGTCCTGCATGTGGTGGAACAGCGCCGTCACGCGCAGCCGCCAGGGCCGCACCAGGGTCCGGGCGAAGGCGGCGAGGATCTCGCCCCCGAAGCTGATCATCTCGTGCGTGGTCGCGCCGGCGCGGGCGGTGGCCTCGCCGACCCGCGCGACCCAGGCGAGAAAGCCGCCCGGGGGTCCGGCGGGCGCCGGCTCGGTCGGCAGCGCCTTGTCGACGGTCTCGATCAGCAGCGCCTGCTTCTTGTCGGCGCCCTCCAGTCGCGTCTCGACGCCCTCGGCCTTGAGCCGGCGGCGCAGCGTGACGATCAGCCAGGCCCCGGCGGTGTCCATCGCCGCCGCCCCGGCGAGGTCGATGGTCACCGGCCCGGCGCCGGGCAGCGTCGCAAGCTTTGCGCGCAGCGCCTCGAGGTCGCCCACCACGACGGGACCGGCGAAGCGGACGGTTCGTCCGCCGGCGTCCGTATCGAACGTGATGCCTGCCTCGCTCATTGCGCCTCGTCACTGGTGGCCACACTATGCTGTATAGCCGAACCATCGTCACGCAACAATTCGCGCTTGTGCGAACCGCTCCAACGGCCGGGCGCGCGGGGTCCATGCGCCCCCGGAGCTTTGCGGCCCCGGCGCGGACCAGGGACGCCGCGCGTTGCGGGCATGGCGCAGGCGAGGCGGGCCGGTCGGGCGCGCCTGCGCACCCGGCTTGCGCGCCCCCTCGGCTTCGCCGATGATCCCCGGCCAGAACCGGGGGAAGGCCGTGCGCAAGTTCCTGATCATCCTCGACGACACGCCCGAGATGCTGAACGCCATGCGCTACGCCGCCCTCCGTGCCTCGCAGACCGGCGGCGCCGTGGAGATGCTGGCGGTGATCTCGCCCGAGGAGTTCCAGCACTTCATGGGCGTCGCCGACGTCATGCGCGCCGAGGCCCGCGAGAAGGTCGAGGCCCACTTCCAGCTCTTCAAGGACCGCATGGAGAAGCGCGAGGGCATCACTCCGACGCTGGCGATCCGCGAGGGCGACCGGGTCGACGCCATCCTCGAGCACCTGAAGTCCGACCCCGAGCTCGGCGTCCTCGTCCTCGGCGCCGGCACCGAGAAGGGCGGGCCGGGGCCCGTCGTCCAGTCGCTGACCGGACGGCGCCTCGGCGAGCTGCGCGTTCCGGTCACCATCGTCCCGGGCTCGATGACCAAGGAGGACATCATCGCCACCGCCTGAGCGGGCGCGTCGGCGATCTGGAATCATTCCAAAAGACTTGACTTGCGGGGTCCTGCGGACCATGTCTCGGTCAGCCATCGGAGGCGACATGTTCATCCAGACCGAGTCCACGCCGAACCCGGCGACCCTGAAGTTCCTGCCCGGGCAGAGCGTGCTCGCGACCGGCACCGCCGACTTCCCGACCGTCGAGGCCGCCGCCTCCTCGCCGCTGGCGCGCCGCATCTTCGGCGCGGGCGGCGTCGCGGGCGTGTTCTTCGGCCCCGACTTCGTCACCGTGACCAAGACCGAGGACGCCGACTGGGCCCACATCAAGCCCGGCATCCTCGGCGCGATCATGGAGCACTTCCAGTCCGGCCAGCCGGTCATCGAGGGCGCCGCCGGCGCCGTCGGCCACGCCAGCCACGACGGCCCCGACGAGGAGATCGTCAGCCAGATCAAGGAGCTGCTCGACACCCGCGTGCGGCCCGCGGTCGCCCAGGATGGCGGCGACATCACCTTCCACGGCTTCGACCGCGGCGTCGTCTACCTGCACATGCAGGGCGCCTGCGCCGGCTGCCCGTCCTCGACGATGACGCTGAAGATGGGCATCGAGAACCTGCTGCGCCACTACATCCCGGAAGTGACCGAGGTCCGCCCTGTCGCGGTCTGACGCGCCCCTGATCCTCGCCTTCGACACATCGGCCGCGCAATGCGCGGCCGCGGTGCTTTCGGGGGACCGGGTGCTGGCGCGCCGGGTCGAGCCGATGCAGCGCGGCCAGGCCGAGCGGCTGCTGCCGCTGCTCGAGGCGGCGCTGGCCGATGCGGCGGCGGGCTGGGGCGACCTCGCGGCGCTGGCGGTCTGCACCGGGCCGGGGAACTTCACCGGGCTCCGGATCGGGGTGGCCGCGGCGCGCGGGCTGGCGCTGGCGCTCGACCGGCCGGCGATCGGGGTGACCCGGCTCGAGGCGCTGGCCGAAGGCTCGGCGGGCGCGGCGCTGGCGGCGATCGACGCCCGGCGCGACGCCTTCTATGTCCAGGCCTTCGTCGACGGCGCGCCGGACGGACCGCCGGAGCTGATCGCGGCCGCGGCGCTGGGCGCGCGCGCTCCGGGCGCGGTGCGGCTGGGGGCGGCGGCGGCGGGCGCCGCTGCGGACGCCGACGCGCCCGATCCGGCGGCGCTGGCGCGGGTCGCGGCGCGGCGGCTGGGGGCGGCGCATCCCCCGCCGGCGCCGCTCTACCTGCGGCCCGCCGATGCGGCCCCGGCCGCCGAACAGCCGCCGCTGCTGCGCGATGACGCCTGAGGCGCTGGCCGCGCTGCATGCGCTCTGCTTCGACGACGCGCCGCGACCCTGGTCGGCGGCCGAGATCGCCGGACTGCTCGCCGCGCCCGCGGTCTTTGCGGCGCTGCGGCCCGAGGGCTTCGCGCTGGGGCAGGCGGCGGCCGGCGAGGCCGAACTCCTGACCCTCGCGGTCGCGCCGCAGGCGCGGCGCCGCGGCCTCGGCGCGGCGCTGGTCGCGGCGTTCGAGGCCGAAGCGCGCGCCCGCGGCGCCACGGAGGCGTTCCTCGAGGTCGCCGAGACCAACAACGCCGCCCGCGCGCTCTACGCCCGCCTCGGATACCGCGCCGCGGGCCGGCGTCCGGGCTACTATCGTCGCCCGGGCGCCCCGTCGCTCGCCGCGCTCGTATTGCGAAAGCCGCTCTTCAGCCCTGACGGGAAAGCGTGTGGCCGGGGAAAAACCGATTGACCGGCTTCGGGCGTTAAGCCTTTACTGGCGCGTCGCTTTGGCCGCTCCTCGGGCGCGCCGCGCCGCTACCGTGGCCTGGCGCGCGCACCGACAAGGCGGACGTTCCTTGGAGGATGCAGATGACTTTCGCAAAGACCCTCGTCTCGGTGGCCGCGCTCATGGCGTCGGCCACGATGGCGCTGGCCCAGGACGCCAATCCGGCGGTGATCTTCGACCTCGGCGGCAAGTTCGACCGCTCGTTCAACCAGGCGTCCTTCGAGGGCGCCGAGCGGTTCAAGGCCGAGACCGGCATCGAATACCGCGAGTTCGAGCTGCAATCCGACGCCCAGCGCGAGCAGGCGCTGCGCCGCTTCGCCGAGCAGGGTTACGATCCGGTGGTCGTCGCCGGCTTCTCCAACGCCTCGGCGATGCAGACCGTGGCCGCCGAATTCCCCGAGACCCAGTTCGCGATCATCGACATGGTGGTCGACCTGCCCAACGTGCGCTCGGTGGTGTTCAACGAGCACGAGGGCAGCTATCTCGTCGGCGTGCTGGCGGCGCTGGCGTCGAAGACCGGCAAGGTCGGCTTCGTCGGCGGCATGGACATCCCGCTGAT
>CAYTMB010000026.1:0-14449 GCA_964438465.1 uncultured Rhodovulum sp.
GGCGGGCGAGAAGATCGGCGTCATGCAGTCGGCGAACGAGCGCACGAAGCTGTCGTCCGGCTCCCAGTACTTGGCGCGGATGCCGTTGATCTGGAACTGGTCGACGCCGAGCAGGCGCCAGATCTTCTGATAGGCGCGGAACTCCATCCCGAGCCCGGGATGGCGGGTCAGGATGTCCCAGCCGTTGCGGTGGGCGTGCAGGCAGAGGGCGGATCGCTTGCGCAGGAAGCTCATGCCGCCGTAGCCGACCGAGTTGATGTTGACGACGGCGGCGTTGCCGCCCGCCGCGACGACGAGGTCGTGGTTGCGCATCATCTCGTCGGGATCGGCCGCCGAGATGCCGAAGGCGTACATCACCTTCTTGCCGGTCCGCTGCTCGTGTTCATGGATCACCGGCATGATCGCCGCGACGCGCGCCGCCAGCGGCGAGTAGCCGGGGCTCATCAGCTTCTCGTCGTCCTTGACGAAATCGACGCCGGCCTCGCACAGCGTCCGCACCACCGCCGCCGTCTCGTCGGGCGGCAGCCCGAGCGAGGGCTTGATGATCGAGGCGATCATCGGCCCCTCCGCGACGCCCATCAGCCGCCGCGATCCCTCGATGCCGAACTGCGGCCCGGGATGGCGCGACCAGGGCTGCGGCAGGTCGAAGTCCATCACCCGGATGCCGGTCACGCCGCGCAGCGCGTAGACCCCGCCGACGGTGATGGTCATCAGCGCGGCGATGTCGGCGCCGACCGCCTCGAACGGATAGGCGATCACCACGTCGGCCCGCCGCCAGGGGCCGGCGCCGCCCGGATCCGGGATCGAGGGCGTCTCGGCCGGATCGAGCGGGCGCACCGCCTCGACCCGCGCGGCGCAGCGCGCGCGCACCGCCTCGGTCTCGCCGGGCAGCTCGGTGAAGGTCCCGGTCGACTGGTCGGAGGCGATCTTGGCCGCGATCGCTTCGGGATCGCCGCGCGTCTCGATCCGATAAGTCACCCGTATCGGCGCCTGCGCCATGCGATCGTTCCCCTGCATTCGGACCCGGCGGACCTTGACCGGTTCCCGCGCCGGCCGACAAGCCCGCGATGGCCTCGCCGGCGGCGGCCGGCCGATCCTCCGGGGACGGTCCGTGGTGCGGGCGGTCGGATTCGAACCGACATGTCTTGCGACGGCGGATTTTGAGTCCGCTGCGTCTACCGTTCCGCCACGCCCGCGGCCGGCGCGCCGAATCGGGCGCCTCGCGGGCATTGATAGCGGAACGCGCGGGCTTTTCCAGCGGCGCGCGACGGGCGCCGCACGGAACCGCGGAGCGGGGCCGCGTCGAGGGGGCGGCGTCGCGCGCGGGGCTGTGCGCGTGGTCGGGCGCGACGTCACGCGCGCCGGGTCAGGTCATCGCGACCGGCTTCGAGCGCATCCGGGTCACGGTTTCGCGCTGGGCGCGGCGGCAGACCATCGGCGGCAGGCCGCGCAGGACCAGCTCGATGTCGGCCAGCGCCTGTTCGCCGATGTCGAACAGGGCCTCGGGCATTCCGCCGGTGCGGTGGGCGGAGAGCAGCATGCCGTCGAGGCTGCGGACCGGATCGTCGGGGGCGACCGGTTCTTCGGGAAAGACGTCGGTTGCGGCGCGGAAGCGGCCGGCGCCGACGAGGTCGATCAGCGCGGGGAAGTCCACCACGGCGGCGCGGCTCATCAGCAGGAACACCGCGTCGGGGCGGATCAGCTCCAGCCGGGCGCGGTCGAGAAAGCCGGCGTTCTCGGCGGTCGCGCCGGCGAAGACGGCGATGACGCGGGCGGTGCGCAGCAGCTCCTCGAGTCCGGCCGGACGGGCGCCGGCCTTCTCGACGAGATAGTCGGGGGTCCAGGGATCGTGGACCAGCACCTCGCAGCGGAACGGCGCGAGCAGGGCGTAGAAGGCGCGGCCGAGGTCGCCGAAGCCGATCAGCCCGACCGTCGAGCCGGCGAAGCGGAAGGCGCCGAGGTTGGCCTCGAGCCCGTATCTTTCGGTTCCGGCGCGCATGGCGCGGTCGGCGGCGGTGATGCCGCGGGCGAGGTCGATCGCCATCGCCAGCGCGGCTTCCGCGACCACCCCGGCGAAGGCGGCGCCCGGCGCGAGCACATGGACGCCGCGGGAGAAGCAGGTCTCGTAGTCGATGTTGTCGTAGAAGTTGGTCTCGACGTTGACGATGGCGCGCAGCCGCGGGGCGCGGGCGAGGCGGTCCGCGCCGAGCGCGGTCTGGCCGATCACGATCTCGGCGCCGGGGAGGTGGTCGTCCACCATCGCGGCCGGCATCGGGCCGTCCTCGTGGATCACGAGCTCGCCCAGCGCCTCCAGCCGGGCGCGGGCCTCGGGGCGCAGGAACTCGGCGAGCCTGCGGGGAAAGGGGTCGACCAGGATCAGCGGTCGGGCCATCGGCGTGTCTCCCTGGGGCGTTTTGCGCCGAGGATGCGGCAGGCGCGCCGGGGAAGTAAAGCCGCGGGACGCCGGCGGATTCCGGCGGGTGGGCGCGGGGGGCGGAGCGCGACGGCGCCGAGACGTGTTGACTTGGAACCTGCTATGGCGATTTAGAGTTTCGCGGACTGCCCCCGGGCGCTCCCGCCCCAAGAAGGATAGGACCATGAACCGCATCTCCCTCAAAACCGGCGCGCTGCTCGTCGCGGCCTCGATGGCGCTGTTCGCCTGCAATCCGCCGAACAGCGGCAACGTCGTGAACGCGAGCCAGGCCCAGGCGGCGCAGTCCGTCAGCTTCGGCACCGTGATCGGCGCCAACCCCGTCTCCGTTCAGGGCGGCAACCAGCCGGCGAACGTGGTCGGCACCCTGGCCGGCGGCGCCATCGGCGGCCTGATCGGCAACGAGATCGGCGGCGGCCGCGGCCGCGACATCGCCACCGTCGCGGGCGCCGTGGGCGGCGCGGCGGCGGGCAACCGCATCGCGGGCGCGGCGACCACCGTGCAGTCGACCGAGTACCTGATCCAGCTCGAGAGCGGGCGCACCATCTCGGTGATCCAGGCCCAGCCGAGCTTCGGCGTCGGCGCCCGGGTGCAGGTCATCCAGAGCGGCGACGGCACCACCCGGCTCCAGGCCGCCTGAGCCGAGGCTTCGGCCCGACCGGGCCTGCAGCGGCCCGAAACGGAAGCGGCCGGACCCCGATGGGGTCCGGCCGCTCTCATGTCGGAGGCGCCGTGGCGTCAGGCCGCGCGCTGGGTCTTGCGCGGGCGGCGCGAGCGGGCGCGGTCGGCGCGCGGCGAGTCCGGGTGGAACCCGCCGGGCTTCGGCTTCGAGGCGGGCTGGCCAGCCGAGCGCGGGCCGGGCGCCACCGGCGGCAGCAGCGTCAGCCGCGAGGACTTCTCCACCGCGCGCAGCTTCTTGATCTCGTCCGGCGCGCAGAGCGTGATCGCGGTGCCGGACGCGCCGTTGCGCCCGGTCCGGCCGATGCGGTGGACGTAGCTTTCCGGCTCGTCGGGCAGGTCGTAGTTGATGATATGGGTGATGCCCGGCACGTCGATGCCGCGCGCGACGATATCGGTGGCGACCAGCACGCGGACCTGGCCCTGGCGGAACATGTTCAGCGCCTTCTGCCGGGCGTTCTGCGCCTTGTTGCCGTGGATCACCTCGGCGGCGATGCCGTCGCGCACCAGGTTCTCCGCCACCCGGTCGGCGCCGCGCTTGGTGCGGGCGAAGACGATGGTGCGCTCGACCTCGGGCGCCTTGATCAGCTGGGTCAGCCGGGCGCGCTTCTCGCCGGCGGCGATCAACTCGACGCTCTGCTCGATGCGCTCGATGGTGGTGGACTGCGGCGCCACGGCGACCCGGACCGGGTCGCGCAGCAGCGATTCCGCCAGCGTGGCGACCTCGGGCGGCATGGTGGCGGAGAACAGCGCCGACTGGCGGCGCGGGTGCAGCGCGGCGACGATGCGTTGCACGGGCCGGATGAAGCCCATGTCGAGCATGCGGTCGGCCTCGTCGAGCACCACGAAGCGGGTCTCGTCGAGGCGGATGGCCTTGTCGTCCATCAGGTCGATCAGCCGGCCGGGCGTGGCGATCACCACGTCGACGCCGCGGCCCATCATGCGGATCTGGTTGTTGCGCGACAGCCCGCCGAGGATCAGCAGCGTGGTCAGCCGGGCGCCGCCGGCGAAGCTGCGGAAGCTCGCCTCGATCTGCACCGCGAGCTCGCGCGTCGGCGCGAGGATCAGCGCGCGGCAGGATTTCGGGCTCGGCCGCCCGGGCATCGCGAGGATCTGGTGCAGGATCGGCAGGCCGAAGGCCGCGGTCTTGCCGGTGCCGGTCTGGGCGACGCCCAGGATGTCGCGGCCGGCCATCTGCGGCGCGATGGTCTGCTGCTGGATCGGGGTCGGGGTCTCGAAGCCGGTGCGCTTGAGCGCATCAAGAAGCGGCTGCGCGAGGCCGAAGCCCGCGAAGGTAAGGTCAGTCAAGATTCGTCCTTCCCGCGGAGGCCCGTGGCCGGCGCGGTTGTCGCCCTCGTCAGGCGCAAGTGACGAAAACCTGTGATTTGTCGGTGCGGGGATCTGTTGATCCGCCCTGCGCCACCGGTAAAGCATCGGACGGGCCAGTCGCCGCATCCGGTGAGGGGCATATAATCGGTTTGCTGCGCCGCGGCAAGGGTCTTGCGCCCGGCGCGGGCCCGGAGCGCCGGGCCGCCGTCTGCCGGACGCTTTGCGCACGCGTGCGCGGGGAGTTATCATATTGATATAAATCAGTAAATTCCGGAAATTTTACGAAGTCTTCATATTGCGCGCCAGTGCGGGACAGCCGCGCGCTCGTCCGGTGCGATCCGCTCGCGCCGCCTTCAGGCCGAGGAGAACCGGCGCCAAGTTCCCCCACGATTCACGCGCGACGGACCGCGCGGCCCGCCGCCGGCGCCGGGGGAAACCGGCCGGCAGGTTTGCGGTCCCCGAGGGCGCATCGACGCTGGACCCGGGGCCGCTGCGCCGTTAACGGCTCGGGGCCGGGTGATGACGCGGCGGACACCGGGAGGGGCGGGTGACCCAGATTTCCTTCGACAAGGCGCTGGAGACGGCGGGAGCGGGCGCGTTCCAGCGCCGGCTGCTCGGCATCTTCGGGCTGGTGTGGGCGGCCGACGCGATGCAGGTGCTCGCGGTCGGCTTCACCGCCGGCTCGATCGCCGCGAGCTTCGGGCTGACGGTGCCGCAGGCGCTGCAGACCGGCACGCTGTTCTTCCTCGGCATGCTGATCGGGGCGAGCGTGTTCGGGCGGCTGGCCGACCGGTACGGACGGCGCAACGTGCTGATCTGGACCGTGGCGGGGGATGCGGTGTTCGGGCTGCTGTCGGTGTTCGCGCCGAGCTTCGGCGTGCTGCTGGTCTTCCGGTTCCTGACCGGGATCGCCGTGGGCGGCACCCTGCCGGTGGACTATGCGATGATGGCGGAATTCCTGCCGGCGAAGAACCGCGGGCGCTGGCTGGTGGTGCTGGAAGGCTTCTGGGCCGTGGGCACGGTGGCGGTGGCGATGGTCGCCTGGTGGGCGGCCTCGGCCGGCGTGGCGGAGGCCTGGCGCTGGATCTTCGCGGCGACCGCGGCGCCGGCCTTCGTCGGCTTCTTCCTGCGGATGCGCCTGCCGGAATCGCCGCTGTACCTGCTGAACGCCGGCCGCAAGGCCGAGGCGCGGGCGGTGGTGGACCGGCTCTACGCCGCGAACGGGCGGCCGCCGCTGGGCGCGGGGGTGGAGCTCGTCCATGCCGCGACGCCTTCGGGCGGCAGCCTGTTCACGCCCGACCTGCGGCGGCGCAGCGTGATGATCCTCGCGGTGTGGTTCCTGGTCTCGCTCGCCTATTACGGCGTGTTCGTCTGGGTGCCGGCGAAGCTCGCCGCCGAGGGGTTCGGCTTCGTGCGCGGCTTCGGCTTCCTGGTGGTGGTCGCGCTGGCGCAGCTGCCGGGCTACGCGCTGGCGGCCTACGGCGTGGAGAAATGGGGGCGCAAGCCGACGCTGATCGGCTTTCTGGTGCTGAGCGCTGCGGGATGCCTGATGTTCTCCTTCGCGGCGAACTCCACGACGGTCGCGGCGGCGCTGCTGCTGATGAGCTTCGCGCTGCTCGGGACCTGGGGCGGGCTCTACGCCTATACGCCGGAGCTGTATCCCACCGGCAAGCGGGCCACGGGGATGGGCACCGCCGGGGCGATGGCGCGGCTGGGGGCGCTGCTCGCGCCCTCGGCGCTGGCGGTGCTGTTCACCCAGAGCTTCGCCGGGACCATCGGGTTCTTCGCGGTGCTGTTGCTGATCGCGGCGGTCGCGACCGCGATGATCGACGTGGAGACCCGGGCGCGGGCGCTGGCCTGACCGGAACGCGGCCTCGCCGGCCCTGCGTCAGGGCCGGCGAGGAAGGGCGCGCCCGCCGGGGATGCGCCCTTCTCGCCAAGAAACCTGGAGAGCAGTGCCTGGGGTGCGGGGGCGGCGAGCGCCCCGCCGGCGCAGGCGAACACGCCTGCGCCAAACAAAAAGACTCTGCGCGCATCTGCGCGCTCAATTTGGCCGCCAAAGGGCGGCCGCGCCAGCTCGGCCACACCATGTCCCGGGTCGCGATCGACACCGCCAGAGCGCCGGGCTTCCGACCGGCGTCAGAATTTTACAGAGCTGGATCAATATCTTGACCAGCGTATCATCGTGATACGCCCCGCGTCAGCCGGCGAGGCGGGCGATCAGGCGGCGGATGAAGGCGGTCCCGGCGTCGAGCTGCTCGATGGAGATGAACTCGTCGGGCTGGTGGGCCTGGTCGATCGAGCCGGGGCCGCAGATCACCGTGGAGAGGCCGCGCTCCTGGAACTGGCCGGCTTCGGTCTGGTACGAGACGACATGGCTGGCGTTGTCGCCGGTGAGCGCGCGCGCGAGCCTTTCGGCGGCGCCGTCGGGTTCGGGAACGAAGGCCGCCATCTCCATGCGGGTGGCGACGGTGATGCGGGCGTCGGGGTGGATGGCGCGGGCGGCGGCCTCCAGGCGCGCGGCTTCGGCGCGCAGCCGCGCCTGCCAGCCGGCGATGGTCTCGCCGGGCAGGATGCGGATCTCGCCGGTGAAGGCGCAGTCGCGCGCGGCGATGTTGCTGGCGGTGCCGCCCTCGATCACCCCGACGTGCAGCGTGGTGTAGGGCGGGTCGAAGTCCGAGGGCGCGGCGGCGGCGGCGTTCGCGGCCATCGCGTCGTCCATCCAGGTCACGAGCCGGGCCGCGGTCATCACCGCCGAGACGCCGGTGTGGATGCGGCTCGAATGCACCTCGTGGCCGCGCACCTGCACCTGCAGGCCCCAGCTGCCCTTGTGGCCGGTGACGACGCGCATCATCGACGGCTCGCCGACGATCACCGCCTCGGGGCGGGGCTGGTCGACCAGCAGCCGCTCGATCATCGCCGGCGCGCCGAGGCAGCCGATCTCCTCGTCGTAGCTGAGCGCGAGATAGATCGGCCGCGCGAGCTTCGCCGCCAGCATCTCGGGGACGAGCGCGAGGCCGCAGGCGATGAAGCCCTTCATGTCGCAGGTTCCGCGGCCGTAGAGCCGGCCGTCGCGCTCGGTCAGCGCGAAGGGGTCGGAGGTCCAGTCCTGCCCCGCCACCGGCACGACGTCGGTATGGCCCGAGAGCACGACGCCGCCGGGGGCCTCGGGGCCGATGCGGGCGATCAGCGCCGCCTTGGTCCCGGTGGCGTCGGGGACGCGGGTCGAGGTCACGCCGAGGCCGGCGAGGCGGTCCGCGACAAAATCGACGAGCGGCAGGTTCGAGTCCCGGGAGATCGTCGGGAAGGCGACGAGCCGCGCCAGCGTCTCGCGCGGACCGGCCGCGTGCGGCGCTGGGCGGGTTTCGGGCATGGCGGCAATCTGGTGGACGGGCCCGGCCCGCGTCAAGGCGCATTTTCCGTTGTGACATCGCGAAACTTCATGCTTATCTCATATTGAGATATGGTCGGTTTGGGGTTCCGGACCGGCGCTCGGGAGGGGCGAGGAATGCTGGACGGACCCGCGCCGGTCCTCGAAGTCCTGGACCTCCGGACGGTTTTCAGGACCCGCGACGGCGCGGTGCACGCGGTCAACGGCGTCAGTTTCTCGATCGCGCCCGGCGAGTTGCTGGGGGTGGTCGGCGAGAGCGGGTCGGGCAAGTCGGTGACGATGATGTCGGTGATGGGCCTGCTGCCGAGCCCGCCGGCCGAGATCGCCGGCGGCTCGATCCTGTTCGAGGGCCGCGAGGTCCGCGAGATGTCGCCGAGCGACATGCGCGAGCTGCGCGGCGGCGAGATCGGCTTCGTGTTCCAGGACCCGATGACGAGCCTCAACCCGGTGTTCACGGTGGGCTACCAGCTGGCCGAGCCGCTGCGCGCGCATCTGGGGCTGTCGAAGGCCGCGGCGCGGGAGCGGGCGGCGGAGTTGCTGCGGCTGGTGGGGATCCCGGACGCGGCGCGGCGGCTCGACGACTATCCGCACCAGTTCTCCGGCGGGATGCGGCAGCGGGTGATGATCGCCATCGCGCTGTCCTGCGATCCCAAGGTGCTGATCGCCGACGAGCCGACCACCGCGCTCGACGTGACGATCCAGGCGCAGATCCTCGAGCTGATCCGCGAGTTGCGCGCCAAGCTCGGGATGGGGATCATCTGGATCACCCATGACCTCGGGCTGGTCGCGGGCATCGCCGACCGGGTGATGGTGATGTATGCGGGGCTGGTGGTCGAGCACGGCCCGGTCGCCGAGATCTTCGCCGATCCGCAGCATCCCTACACCCGGGCGCTGCTCGGGACGGTGCCGAGCGTGACCGGGCCGCGGGCGCGGCGGCTGCGCACGATCGAGGGCCAGCCGCCGATCCTCGGGGCCGCGCCGACCTCCTGCCCGTTCGCGCCGCGCTGCGGGCATGTCTTCAACCGCTGCCGGGTCGAGAACCCGCCGCGGATCCGGGTCAGCCCGACGCACGACGTCGCCTGCTGGTGGGATCCGGCGACCGGGGAGGCGCGCAATGTTTGACGCCGCACCCGCCCCGCTGCTGCGCGTCGCCGGGCTGAAGATGTATTTTCCGCTGTACAAGGGCGTGCTGCGCCGGCGCGCGGGCGAGATCAAGGCGGTCGACGACGTGAGCTTCGAGATCCGCGCCGGCGAGACGCTGGGGCTGGTCGGCGAGAGCGGCTGCGGCAAGTCGACCACCGGGCGCGCGATCCTGCGGCTCTACGAGCCGACGGACGGCGCGATCGAGCTCGAGGGCCGCGACATCGCGCATCTGGAGGGCGACGCGCTGCGGTCGCTGCGGCCGAAGATGCAGATGATCTTCCAGGACCCGCAGGCGAGCCTGAACCCGCGCATGACCGTGGGCTCGATCATCGCCGAGCCGCTGGACGAGCATACGCGGGAGTCGCGGGCCAGCCGCCGCGCGCGGGTGCTGGAGCTGATGGACCAGGTCGGGCTGAACCGGACCTTCGCCAACCGCTATCCGCACGAATTCTCCGGCGGCCAGCGCCAGCGCATCGGCATCGCGCGGGCGCTGGCGCTGAACCCGCGCTTCATCGTCTGCGACGAGCCGATCGCGGCGCTCGACGTCTCGATCCAGGCGCAGGTGGTGAACCTGCTGGAGGACCTGCAGGAAAAGCTGGGGCTGACCTATCTCTTCATCAGCCACGACCTCAGCATGGTGCGCCATCTCGCGACGCGGGTGGCGGTGATGTATCTCGGGCGGCTGGTCGAGCTGGCGCCGCGCGAGGCGCTCTACGACAATCCGCTGCATCCCTACACCCAGGCGCTGATCTCGGCGGTGCCGAGCCCGAACCCGGAGATCGAGGCGCGGCGCAAGCGCATCATCCTCACCGGCGACGTGCCGAGCCCGGCCAACCCGCCGAAGGGTTGCGCGTTCTCGACGCGCTGCCCCAAGGTCTTCGACCGCTGCCGGGTCGAGAGCCCGCCCTTGCTGGACCTCGGTCAGGGGCGGTTCGCCGCCTGTCATCTGGTCGACAAACCCGGAGTCGCGGCCTGAAGCCGCGGCGCCCGAGACAACAACAGAGGAGCGTTAGATGCGACTGAGACATATCCTTGCGGGCGCCGCGGCCGCCGCGATGCTCGCCCCGGCCGCCTGGGCCGAACGCGGATCCGACGGCCAGGTCAAGATCCTCTACTGGCAGGCCGTCTCGATCATGAACCCGTTCCTGTCGAGCGGCACCAAGGACATCGAGGCGGCGAGCCTCGTGATCGAGCCGCTGGCGCGGTTCAACGAGGCGGGCGACCTCGTGCCCTTCGTGGCCGAAAGCATCCCCACGGTCGAGAACGGCGGCATCTCGGAGGATCTCACGACGATCACCTGGACGATCCGTCCGGACATCCTGTGGTCCGACGGCACCGAGGTGACGGCCGAGGACGTGGTGTTCACCTGGCAGTACTGCACCCATCCCGAGGGCGGCTGCGCGCAATCGCCCTATTTCCAGGACGTGACCAGCGTCGAGGCGATCGACGCCAAGACCGTCAAGGTGACCTTCGGCGTGCCGAAGCCCTATCCCTACACCGCCTTCGTCGGCGCGCAGTCGCCGATCATCCAGAAGGCGCAGTTCGCCGACTGCCTCGGCGCCGCGGCGCCGTCCTGCACCGAGGCGAACACCAAGCCGATCGGCACCGGTCCGTTCACCGTCACCGACTTCAAGGCCAACGACGTCGTGCTGCTTGGCGCCAACCCGAACTACCGCGACCCGGCGAAGCCCGCCTTCGCCACCGTCGAGCTGAAGGGCGGCGGCGACGCGGCCTCGGCGGCGCAGGCGGTGCTGTCGACCGGCGAGTTCGACTACGCCTGGAACGCCCAGGTCGAGCCGGAGATCCTCGAGCAGATGGCCACCGGCGGCAAGGGCGAGGTGATCTCGGCCTTCGGCACGCTGGTCGAGCGCCTGCAGGTCAACCAGACCGACCCGAACCCGGCGCTGGGCGCGGAGCGCTCGACCGCGGCGCATCCGCATCCGTTCCTGACCGACGTGAACGTGGTCAAGGCGCTGAGCCTCGCCATCGACCGCGAGATCCTGGTCGAGACCGGCTATGGCGCGGCGGGTCAGGCCACCTGCAACCTGGTGCCGGCCCCGGAAAGCATCGCGTCCCCGAACAACGAATGGTGCCTCGCGCAGGACATGGCGGCGGCGAACCAGCTGCTCGACGACGCCGGCTGGGTGCGGGGCTCGGACGGCGTGCGCGAGAAGGACGGCGTGCGGCTGTCGATCCTCTACCAGACCTCGGTCAACTCGGTGCGCCAGGGCGCGCAGGCGCTGATCAAGCAGTGGTGGAACGAGCTCGGCGCCGAGGTCGAGCTGCGCCAGATCGACGCGGCGGTGTTCTTCGGCGGCGATCCGGGCTCGCCCGACACGCTGCAGAAGTTCTTCGCCGACGTCGAGATGTACGCGAACAACTTCGAGGGCGCCGACGCCGAGAAATACCTCGGCGACTGGGTCTGCGACGAGTTCCCCAGCCCGGAAGACGGCTGGCAGGGCGGCAACACCTCGCGCTTCTGCTCGGAGGAATACGAGGCGACGCTGGCGCAGCTGAGCCAGACCGCCGATCCGGAGGAGCGAGCCGCGCTGACGATCCAGCTCAACGACATGATCGTGAACTCGTCTTCGATCATCCCGCTGATCCACCGCGGCCGCGTCTCGACCAAGTCGAACACGCTGGGCGGCGTGCTGCTCAACTCGTGGGACAGCGAGCTGTGGAACGTCGCGGACTGGCACCGCGTGCAGTGACCGCGCCGTAACCTGCGCCGGGCCGCCCTCGGGCGGCCCGGCGCCCCACCCGAGGGGGTCGCCCGCCGATGTTCGCCTATACGCTGCGTCGCCTGCTGTTCGCGATCCCGACCCTGCTGGTCATCAGCTTCATCATCTTCGCGCTGCTCGACCTGTCGCCCGGCGATCCGACGGCGAACCTGCCGCTGACCATCCCGGCCGAGGTGCGCGAGCAGATCCGCATCAGCCTCGGCCTCGGCGAGGCGTTCCATGTCCGCTACCTGCTGTGGCTGCAGCAGTTCTTCGTCAACGAGCCGCTGAACATCCTCGAGCGGATGACCGGCTGGACCATCGGCGACAGCGCCAACCGGATGCGGGTGATCTCCTGGCAGACCCGTACGCCGGTGGTCGATCTGATCGCGGAGCGCATGCCCCAGACGTTGTGGGTGGTCGGCATGTCCTATGTGGTGGGCATCCTGATCGCGATCCCGATCGGGGTGATCTCGGCCTACAAGCAGTATTCGATCTTCGACCAGGTCGGCACCTTCGTCTCGATGATCGGGTTTTCGGTGCCGACCTTCTTCACCGGGCTGGTGCTGATCGTGATCTTCTCGGTGCAGCTCGGCTGGCTGCCCTCGATCTACGACACCAACCTGCGGGTGACGAATCTCGAGACCTTCTGGTTGCAGGTCAAGCAGATGATCATGCCGGTGATGGTGCTCGCGCTCGCCAACGCCAGCCAGATCAGCCGGTTCATGCGCGCCTCGATGCTCGACAACCTCAGCCAGGACTATGTGCGCACCGCCCGGGCCAAGGGCATGAACGAGCGGGTGGTGCTCCTGGTGCATGTCCTGCGCAACAGCCTGATCCCGGTGGTGACGGTGATCGCGCTGGGGATCCCCGCGATCTTCTCGGGGGCGATCATCACCGAGCAGATCTTCCGGGTGAACGGGCTCGGCCAGCTCCTGATCACCGGCATCCAGGGCGCCGACCTGCCGCTGGTGCAGACGCTGACCTTCATCTTCGCCTTCCTGATCGTGGCGTTCAACCTGATCGCCGACCTGATCTACGGCATGCTGGACCCGAGGATCCGCTATGAGTGACGCCGCCGCCGTCGCCCCCGCCGCGATCGATACGCCGCAGCGCAGCCTCTGGGGCGACGTCTGGCGGCAGTTCCGCAAGCACAAGGGCGCGATGGCCGGGGTGGTCATCTTCGGGCTGATCGTCTTCGCGGTGATCTTCGGCCCCGCGCTCTACGGCGTCGATCCGCAGCACATCGATCCGCGGGCGCGCAACCTCCTGCCGTCGCTGAGCCATCCGATGGGGACCGACAACATCGGCCGGGACATCTTCGCGCAGATCCTGCAGGGCGGGCGGGTGTCGCTGGCCGTCGGCATCACCGCGATGCTGCTGGCCTTGTTCCTCGGCACGCTGATCGGGGTGCTGGCGGGGTATTTCCGCCGGCTCGACGGCCTGCTGATGCGGGTGACCGACCTGTTCCTGGCGCTGCCGATCCTGCCGCTGCTGCTGGTGATCATCATGCTGTTCCGCGACACGCTGCGGGGGATGTTCGGGCCGGAGACCGGCATCTTCCTCCTGATCGTGTTCATCATAGGGGTGACCTCCTGGATGCAGACCGCGCGGATCGTGCGCGGCGACGTGCTGGCGCTGAAGGAGCGCGAGTTCGTGCTGGCGGCCAAGTCGATCGGCACGCCGTCGGGGCGGATCATCACCCGACACATCCTGCCCAACGTGCTGTCGCCGATCATGGTCTCGGCGACGCTGGGGGTGGCCAACGCGATCATCACCGAGAGCGCGCTGTCCTTCCTCGGCCTCGGCTTCCCGTCGGACTTCCCGACCTGGGGGCGGCTGCTGTTCGACGGCGCGAATTTCATGACGCTGACGCCGGCCCGCGTCATCTGGCCGGGCCTCGCGATCTCCCTGACCGTGCTGTCGATCAACTTCATCGGCGACGGCCTGCGCGACGCGCTGGATCCGCGGATCCGCGGCAGATAGCTCGCACTTGCAACAAAACGTGAGCGCGCGCAGCATAAACTCGGCGGAAATCGGGCGCGGCGTTGTTATATGACCCCCAGAGGGAAGCATCATGCCGTTTGGCCTGCCCAACGTGAGCTACATCGGATACCCGGCGCCGGTCCTGTGCGCCGGCCACGCCGGGCTGGGGTTTCGCGAGGTCTCGGCGCGCGACACGCCGGCGATCCGCGCGCATCTGGGGCGGCTGTCGCCGGAGGACCGGCGCGCGCGGTTCTGCGCCGGCCTGTCGGATGCGGCGCTCGACGCGCATGCGGCGTCGATGTGGAGCCGGGCGAGCCTGGTGATCGCCGCGCATGACGGGCCGCTGTGGCCGGGCCCGTTCCATTCGGCGGGCGAGGTGCGGGCGCTGGCCGAACTGGCGGTCGACGGCCGCGACGCCGAGATCGGGTTGAGCGTCGACGGCGGCCTGCGCCGGCGGGGCGTGGGCACCTATCTGGTGCAGACCGCCGCCCGGCTGCTGGCGCCGCGCGGGGTCGAGCGGCTGCTGGCCTGCACCGTGCCGGGCAACCGGGCGATGCTGCGGCTGGCGCGGGGCTGCGGCGCCGCGGTCGACGCGACCGCCAGCGATGTCGAGATCGTCTTCGACGTCGCGGCGCTGAGCCGGGCCTACATGCTGCGCCGCGTCGCCGACAGCGCGTTCCGCGCCGCCTCCTAGCGCGCAATCCGACCGGACCGGATCGTCAGGCGATGGGGACATCGCGACAGATCACGCCAACGGCCGCGGCGCCCGAC
>CAYTMB010000027.1:0-14007 GCA_964438465.1 uncultured Rhodovulum sp.
CGACCCGGATGCCCGACATGTCGCCTCGGAAGATCATCATCGACACCGACCCCGGGCAGGACGACGCCGTCGCGATCCTGCTGGCGCTGGCGAGCCCCGAGCTCGAGGTGCTGGGGATCACGGCGGTGGCGGGCAACGTGCCGCTGCCGCTGACGCTGCTGAACTGCCTCAGGGTCTGCGAACTGGCCGGGCGGCGGGACGTGAAGGTCTACGCCGGGGCCGACCGCCCGCTGGCGCGCCCGCTGGTCACCGCCGAGGCGGTGCACGGCCGCACCGGGCTCGACGGTCCGGACCTGCCGGCGCCGACGATGGCGGCGCAGACCGGCCATGCCGTCGATTTCATCGTCGAGACCCTGCGCCGCGAACCCGCCGGTTCGGTGACGCTATGCGCGCTGGGACCGCTGACCAACCTGGCGCTCGCCTTCGCGAAGGCGCCCGAGGTCGCGGCGCGCGTGGCGCGGATCGTGGCGATGGGCGGCGCGCGGTCGGAGGGCGGCAACACCACGCCGGTCGCCGAGTTCAACATCCACGTCGATCCGCAGGCCGCGCAGGCGGTGTTCGCGGCCGGCGCCCCCGTGGTGCTGCATCCGCTGGACGCCACCCACGGATGCCTCGCCCATGCCGACCGGATCGCGCAGTTCCGCGCGCCGGGCAACGCCGCGGGCGCCGCGGTGGCGAGGATGCTGGAGTTCTACGAGCGTTTCGATTCGGCGAAACATGGCGACGGCGGCGGGCCGCTGCACGATCCCAACGTGATCGCCTGGCTGCTGGCGCCCGGGCTGTACCGCGGCCGGGACGTCAATCTCGAAGTCGAGACCGGGTCGGAGCTGACGATGGGCCAGACGGTGGTGGACTGGTGGGGGGTCACTGACCGCGCGAAGAACGTGCATTTTGTGCACGAGGTCGACGACGACGGCTTCTTCGCGCTGCTGACCGAGCGGATCGGGCGGCTGTAATCTCCCAGCGATCCGCCGGGGCGGCGAAGAGTCGCCGATACCGCGTCCGCAACCCTCCGGCGCAGCGATCGGGGGCCCGCGCTGCTTGACTTTCGCCGCGTCCCGCCTAAACAACTTCAAGGTGAACGGACACTGTGCGAGTCACGTTGACGTAGTCCCGTCGCAGCCGCCGGCTCCGATCGAGCCGGCAGGACCGGGTGCGCCGGGCCCGTCAGGGACAGGAAGGCGCCCGCGGCATGCGCGGATTGAACCGATCCTTGCCGCCGGGCCCGGCGGCGCTCCTGGTCTTTGCGCTGGTCGTCGCGGCGATCAGCGGCGTGCGGACGCTGGGGCTGGGCTCGGGCCTGCTGCTCGCCGCGACGCCGGCCTCGGCGCTGGCGCTGGCGGCCGCCGTGGTGCTGCGCGGACCGGGCGCGCTGGCGGCGGGCCTCGGTTTTGCGGCGGCCGGGCTGGTCTGGGGCCTGCCGGCCGGCGCTGCGGCCGCCGACGGCGTCGCGCACGGGCTGGCGGCGCTGCTGGCGGCCGGCGCGATGCGCGGGCTGGCGCGGCGACGCGCCGAGCGCAGCAAGACCAGCGACTGGCTGATCCTCCTCGCGGGCATGGCGGTGTTCTGCGGCGTCATCGCGGCGGCGCTGGCCGCGGCGGCGCGGGTCGGCGCACTGACCGCGCCGCCGAACCTCGGCCTGACCATCGCGTACGAGCCGCTGGGGCTGATGACCGGCGTCGCGGTGCTGGCGAGCCTCGGCGAGGCGCGGCGGGTCCGGGCCGAACCGGGTCCGGCGCTCGCGACGGCGGCGCTGGGGCTGTTCCTGCTGGCGGCGCTGGCGGTGGTGCTGCACCTGCCCTTCGGCGACCAGCGGCCGAGCGGCGTAACGCTGATGCTGTCGGTGCCGTTCTGCCTATGGATCGCGATGCAGCGCCGCAGCCTGGACGGGGCGGCGATCTCGCTCGCGGCGGCGATCGTGCTGCTGACCCTGCTGCTGGCCGAGACCGGATCGATCCTCGCGCCGGAGTTCGCGCGCACGCTGATCTATCTCAACCTGCTGACGGCGGCCTGCCAGCTGCTGCACGCGGTCAACCTCGACCGGCTGGCGGCGCTGGCCGAGGTCGAGACCCAGAAACGCGAGCTGGAATCCCGGGTCGCCGAGCGCACCGCGCGGCTGACGGCGGCGAACGAGGCGGTCCTGGCGGCGGACGCGGCCAAGTCGCGCTTCGTCGCGCGGGTCTCGCACGAGGTCCGCACGCCCCTGAACGGCGTGCTCGGCATGGCGGCGGTGGTGCTGGACGGCCGGCTCGATCCGCAGGTCCGGCGCAACGTCGAGGTGATCCGGACCTCAGGGCTGCACCTGCTCGACGTCATCAACCGGCTGCTCGACCATTCGCGGCTGGACCGGCCGCTGCGGCCCTCGGATTTCGTCGAGTTCGACCTCGCGGACCTGGTCGACGAGGTGCTCGAGGAGGCGCGCTGCCTGCCCTATGCGGCGGGGCTCGCGCTGCGCCGCTCCGCTGCGCCCGGGCTCGCGACCTGGCGCAGCGGCTACCGGCACGGCCTGCGGCAGGTGCTCACCAACTTCGTCGGCAACGCCGCCAAGTTCACCGATCGCGGCGCGATCACGGTCCGGCTCGCCGCGCTCCCGGGCGACGGCGTGCGGATCGAGGTGGCCGACACCGGCATCGGCATGGCGCCCTCGGTGCAGGAGCGGGTGTTCCTCGCCTACGAACAGGTCGACGAAGCCTCGGTCGGACGCTACGGCGGCACCGGGCTCGGCCTCGCGATCTGCGCCGACATCGTCAAGCGCCTCGGCGGCGAGATCGGCGTCGAGAGCGCGCTCGGGGTCGGATCGCGCTTCTGGGTCGAACTCGACATGCCGGCCTGCGCCCGCCAGCCGCAGCCGGCGGCGCAGCTGGCGGTCGCGGGCCAGGCCTGAGCGGCGCCGGCGCCGCGGCGCCGCGCCGTCGCAAACGCCGAAAAAAACGCCGTCGCAAAACCTTGACCACGACGATCCTTGAGACGGCGGGCGTCATCGCCTATATTCGTGAGGCCAGCGCCGGGCTGGGATCGGCGCGCCTTCATGGAGGACTCCGACCTGACCCAAATCACTCCGGCGGCTTCGGCCGCGGCGCAGCCGGGTGCATTTTCGCCCGCGCGTCAGGACAGCGGCGCATTGCTGTCCGCAATCCTCGCCTCGCTCGACGACGACAAGGCCGAGGAGATCGTCACTATCCCGCTCACAGGCAAGTCCGAAATGGCCGATCACATGGTGATCGCCACCGGGCGTTCGTCGCGGCAGGTCGGCGCGATCTCGGAAAAGCTCGCCGACCGGCTGAAGGCGGACTTCGGCCTGATCGTGCGCGTCGAGGGCAAGGAGCTCGGCGACTGGGTGCTGATCGACGCCGGCGACGTCATCGTGCATGTGTTCCGGCCCGAAGTGCGCGAGTTCTACCAGCTCGAAAAGATGTGGACCGGGGAACCGGCGCCGCGGCCGAGGCCGGCCGACACGGTCTGAGGCTTGCGGGTCGCGATCGTCGCCGTCGGGCGGATGCGCGCCGGCCCGGAGGCGGTGCTGGTGGCCGACTATCTGGCGCGGTTCGACCGGACCGCGCGGCCGCTGGGCCTCGGACCGGCGACGGTGGTCGAGGTCGAGGACCGCAGGGGCGGCGGCCCGGCGGCCGAGGCGGCGCTGATCGGCGCGGCGCTTCCGCGCGGCGCGCGGCTGCTGGCGCTGGACGAGCGCGGGGCCAGCCCGACCTCGCCCGAGTTCGCGGCGATGCTGCGCGGCTGGGCGGACGACGGTCTGCGCGACCTCGCGCTGGTGATCGGCGGGCCGGACGGGCTCGACCCCGGCCTGCGCGCCCGGGCGGACGGCGCGATCGCGCTGGGGCGGATGGTCTGGCCGCACATGCTGGTCCGCGTCATGCTCGCCGAACAGCTGTACCGGGCCGCGACCATCCTGGCGGGCGGTCCGTATCATCGGAGCTGAGTGCGCCGCCGTGCGGCGGGCGGGCGCATGGGGCCTGCTTCGGCTGCGCGCCGCCGTAGCGGGGCCGCCGGCCCTGCCGGCCCGGCGCGCCGATGTTCCTGTGTCGCGGCGCCGGGAAAGTTTTGCGCCCGCCGCCGATTTCGGATGCGGTTCCCGCCCGGCGCGCAGATGATGCCGGGCGCGCGCGGAACCGGCCGGCCCCGGCGCCGCGAAGGAGACACCCCCCGATGACCGCCGCGAGCGCGACGATCCCTACGGCGCCGCGCCCGATGAAGGGCATCCTGCTCATCGTGCTGGCGACGCTCGCCTTCGCGAGCGCCGACGTCCTGACCAAGCAGCAGGCCATGCGCCACCCGGTCGCGGTCGTGGTCGCGGTGCGCTATGTCGTCAACCTCGGGCTGCTCGCGCTGTTCCTCGGACCGAGGCTCGGGGCGGGGCTGTGGCGGACCCGGCGGCGCGGGCTGGTGTTCGCGCGCGGGCTGTGCCTCGCGGTCGCCTCGCTGACGATGGGGCTGGCGCTGCAGGTGATGCCGGTGGGCGAGACCGTCGCGATCGTCTACCTGTCGCCGTTCCTGGTCATCCTCTTGTCGATCCCGCTGCTCGGCGAGCGGGTCAGCCTCGCGGGCTGGGTCTTCGCCGCGATGGGGTTTCTCGGCGTGCTGCTGATCGTGCGGCCCGGCGGCGGCCTCGCCCCGCTCGGGGTCGCCTTCGCGCTGATGAACGCCTGCTGCGGCGCGGCGTACCAGCTGCTGACGCGGTATCTCGCGGCGACCGAGACCACCATCGCGCTGCTGTTCCAGACCGCGCTGGTGGGCAGCGTGTTCTTCTGCGTGCTGGCCCTCGGCTCGCTGGGCGAGCTCGCGGTCGGGACGTTCGATCTCGCGATGATGGTCCTGCTCGGCGCGCTGGCGACGGTCGGGCATTTCCTGTTCACCGCCGCCTATCGCGAGGCCCCCGCCTCGATGCTGGCGCCGGTCAACTATCTGCACCTGTTCTGGGCCGGCGGGCTCGGCTGGCTGATCTTCGGCCATCTGCCCGACGGCGTCAGCCTGATCGGCATGGCGCTGGTCTGCGCCTCGGGCGTGCTGGTCGCGATGTGGGCCTATGCGGCCAAGCCGAAACGGTGATCCCCTCCGTCAATCTTGCTTTCGATCAGGTGAACGGGATCTGGCGCCAACGGCCTTCGTCCCTGACCGACGGCCCGTGGTTCGGGGCGACATGGCGCAAAAACCGCCGGCTCGGGCGGATGCGCGGCAAGCGGCTGAAAAGGCGTCGTTTTCTGGTGCTGGAATCCGGCTGGAAAGTGGCTGGAAACCGGCTTGCCATTTTTTCAGGATTCGGGAGGGATTCGGCGCGAGTCGGGCGCCCGGGCGTTGGCGTGACGCGCTCCGTCGCACGCGTGCGACGGAGCCGGTTCGCCCGGGGTGTGTGCGGACGCGGCCGCCCGGCGCAAGCGGGCTACAGGCCGACCCAGGCGCCGTTCTTCGCCGAGGAGCGCACGCAGGCGTCGACGAAGGCGACCCCGGCGACGCCGTCCGCGATGGTGGGGAACACCACTTCGGGCGGGACCTCCGCGCCGGACCGCCGGGCGCGGATCGCGCGGGCGGCTTCGGCGTAGATCGTGGCGAAGCCCTCCAGATAGCCCTCGGGGTGGCCCGACGGCACCCGGCTGACCCGCGCCGCCTCGGGGCCGGCGCCGGCGCCGTTGCGCGAGATCCGCCGCCTCTCTTCGCCGAGCGGCGCGTGCCACAGGTAGTTCGGATCCTCCTGGCTCCAGTCCAGCCCGCCGTTCTCGCCGTAGACCCGCAGCCGCAGCGCGTTTTCGTTGCCCGGCGCCACCTGGCTGCACCACAGCATCCCGCGCGCCCCGCCCGCGAAGCGCAGCAGGACATGGCCGTTGTCGTCGAGGCGCCGGCCCGGCACGAAGCTCTGCAGGTCGGCGGCGAGGCTGTCGAGCGTCAGGCCGGTGACGAAGGACGCGAGATTGTAGGCATGGGTGCCGATGTCGCCGGTCGAGCCGCCGGCGCCACTGCGGGCGGGGTCGGTTCGCCAGCCGGCCTGTTTCGAGCCGGTCTCCTCGACCGCCGTCGACAGCCAGTCCTGCGCGTATTCGACCTGCACCACCCGGATCTTTCCGAGCAGTCCGGCGGCGACCATCGCGCGGGCCTGCCGGATCATCGGATAGCCGGTGTAGTTGTGCGTCAGCACGAACAGCGCGTCCGAGCCGGCGGCGGCCTTGGCCAGCTTCTTCGCCTCGGGCAGCGTCGCGGTCAGCGGCTTGTCGCAGATGACGTGGATTCCGCGCTTCAGAAACGCCAGCGCGGCCGGGGCGTGCATGTGGTTCGGGGTGACGATCGCCACCGCCTCGATGCCGTCCTTGCGCCGCGCCTCGCGTTTCGCCATCGCCTCGAAGTCGTCGTAGACCCGCTCCGGCGCGAGCCCGAGCGCCGCGCCGGACGCGCGCGATTTCTCCGGGGTGGAGGACAGCGCGCCGGCGACCAGCTCGAAATCGTCGTCGATGCGCATGGCGATGCGGTGCACGCCGCCGATGAAGGCGTCCTTGCCGCCGCCGACCATGCCGATGCGGATGCGCGGCTGGCGGGTGTCGTCGGTTCCCTCGATGGTCATGGCTCTCTCCCTGTCAGCCGTTCAGCCCTGCGCGGATCGCCTCGAGGCCGTCGCGCACCACGTCGTCCTCATTTTCGAAGAGGCGGCGCCAGATCCTGGTCGCGGCGGCCAGCTCGGGCAGCGCGAGGCCGAAGGCCTCGATGGTCAGCCAGCGGTCGTAGCCGACGGCCTCGAGCGCCGCCAGCGTCTCGGCGAGCGGGGTGTTGCCGGCGCCCGGCGTGCCGCGGTCGTTCTCGGAGATATGGACATGGGCGATGGCGTCGATCGTCTGCGCGATCACGCCCACCGGGTCCTTCTCCTCGATATTGGCGTGGAAGGTGTCGTAGAGATAGCCGAAGTTCGGCCGGTCCACCCGCGCGACATGCGCCGCCGCCTGCCCGGCGGTGTTGAGGATGTAGCACTCGAACCGGTTCAGCGGCTCGATCGCCAGCGTGATCCCCGGCCCGGCGGCGTAGTCCGCCATCGCGCGGTGCGCCTCGGCCAGCCGGTCGAGTTCGACCGCGGTCGGGCCGGTCCCGGTGAAGACGCCGAGCGGCTGGTGGAACGGCCCGCACAGCAGGTCGGCCCCGAGCGCGCCGGTGCAGTCCACCAGCCATTTCAGGTGGTCGAGCCCGGCGGCGCGCGCGGCCGGATCGTCCGAGATCGGGCTGTGCGCCGCATCGGGGATCAGGCCGACGCTCGTGGCCGCGAGGCCCTCGTCGGCGATCCGCCGGCCGAGCGCGGCGTAATGCGCCGGGTCGCCGACGAAGATCGGGATCTCGACGCCGTCGTAGCCGGCCGCCTTGATGGTCTTCAGCAGATGGGCGTGGTCGTCGGTGACATGCCCGGTCCAGAGCAGCAGGTTGAAGCCGATCTTCATGGGCGTCAGCCCAGCCCGAGCAGGCGGCGGTTGCCGGCCTCGTCGGTGCCGCCGCCGGCGAAATCGTCGAAGGCCTTCTCGGTGACGCGGATGATATGGGCCTTGACGAACTCCGCGCCTTCGCGGGCGCCGTCCTCGGGGTGCTTGAGGCAGCATTCCCACTCGACCACCGCCCAGCCGTCGAAGTCCATCGCGGTCAGCTTGGAGAACACCGCGCCGAAATCGACCTGGCCATCGCCGAGCGAGCGGAACCGCCCGGCGCGATCCACCCAGGGCGCATAGCCGGAATAGACGCCCTGCCGGCCGGTCGGGTTGAACTCGGCGTCCTTGACGTGGAACATCCGGATCCGCTCGGCGTAGATGTCGAGGTTGTCGAGATAGTCGAGGCATTGCAGCACATAGTGCGACGGGTCGTAGAGCATGCAGGCCCGCGCGTGATTGCCGGTGCGCTCGAGGAACATCTCGTAGGTGGCGCCGTCGAACAGATCCTCGCCCGGGTGGATCTCGAAACAGATGTCGACGCCGCAGTCCTCGGCATGGTCGAGGATCGGCCGCCAGCGGCGGGCGAGCTCGTCGAAGGCGGTCTCGATCAGGCCGGCCGGGCGCTGCGGCCAAGGGTAGATGAACGGCCAGGCCAGCGCGCCGGAAAACGTCGCCTGCGCGGTCAGGCCGAGGTTCTTCGAGGCGGTGAGCGCCTTCTTCACCTGATCGACGGCCCATTCCTGACGCGCGGCCGGATTGCCGCGGACCGAAGGGGCGGCGAAGCCGTCGAACGGCGCGTCGTAGGCCGGGTGCACGGCGACGAGCTGGCCCTGCAGATGGGTGGACAGCTCGGTGATGGCGACGCCGTTCGCGGCGGCGACGCCCTTCACCTCGTCGCAATAGCCCTTGGAGGCCGCCGCCTTGTCGAGGTCGAACAGCCGGCCGTCCCAGCTCGGGATCTGCACGCCGGCATAGCCGCAGTCGGCGGCCCAGCGGGTGATCGCGTCCAGCGAATTGAACGGCGCCGCGTCGCCGGCGAACTGCGCCAGGAACAGGGCGGGGCCCTGAATCGTCTTCATCACTGATCCTCCCGTTCGGTCCGTCCGATTTTTGCGGGAGTATTCAGGGCTCTTGCTGCGCGGCGCAAGCCGGATCGGCCGCGGCGGGCGGATTTTCGGCCGATCCGCGGCGGCGCGCCGCCGCGCCGCGGGTGCGGGCGCGAAGGGCGATGGCGCGCGCCGCGTTTCCGTGTAACTTGGCGGGATTGAAGCGGCCCGTCGCCGGATGCGCGGTCGCGTGGCTGGTGTCGCCCTTGTTCTCTGAAATCGCCGTCGTCGTCGTGCTCACCGTGATCAACGGACTTCTCGCCATGTCCGAACTCGCCGTCGTCTCGGCCCGGCCCTCGCGGCTGCGGGTGATGGAGCGCGACGGGAACAAGGGCGCCGCCGCCGCGCTGCGGCTGGCCGAGGATCCGGGTCGGTTCCTGTCCTCGGTGCAAATCGGCATCACGCTGGTCGGCGTGCTGGCGGGCGCCTATTCCGGCGCGACGCTGGGCGCGCGGCTGGCGGGGTCGCTGCGGGACTGGGGCCTGTCCGCGGGCCTGTCCGACACGCTGGGCGTCGGGGTGGTGGTGGTGGCGATCACCTATCTGTCGCTGATCGTCGGCGAGCTGGTGCCGAAGCAGATCGCGCTGCGCGATCCCGAACGGGTGGCCGCCCGGGTCGCGCCGGCGATGCGGATGGTGGCCCGGCTGGCGGCGCCGCTGGTCTGGCTGCTCGACGTTTCGGGCAAGGCGGTGCTGCGGCTGCTCGGCCAGAGCGGTGCGCCGCAGGAACGGGTCACCGAGGAGGAGGTCAAGAGCCTGATCGCCGAGGCCGAGAGCGCCGGCGTGCTCGAGAGCGAGGAGCGCGACATGATCTCGGGGGTGATGCGGCTGGCCGACCGCTCGGCGCGGGCGCTGATGACGCCGCGCCGCGAGGTGGAGCTGCTCGACCTGCGGACCGATTTCGCCACGCTGCGCCAGCAGGCGCGCGACACCCGGCGGGCGCGGCTGCCGGTGCAGGACGGCGAGCGCGACGAGATCATCGGCATCCTGCGCACCAAGGATCTGGTCGCGGCGCTGGCCGAGGCCGAGGCCCCGGATCTCCGCAGCCTGGTGATGCAGACCCCGGTCGTCGCCGACACCGCCCGCGCCTTCGACGTGGTCGAGGCGCTGCGCGGCTCGGGCGTGCACATGGCGCTGGTGTTCGACGAATACGGCCATTTCGAAGGCGTGATCTCGTCGGGCGACATCCTCGAGGCCATCGCCGGCGCCTTCCACGAGGACGACGGCCAGGACGAGCCGGCCTTCGTCGTGCGCGACGACGGTTCGTTCCTGGTCTCGGGCTGGATGCCGATCGACGAGTTCGCCGACGCGGTCGGCGCGCCGGTGGACCCCGATCCGGACTACGAGACCGTGGCGGGGCTGGTGCTCGACAAGTTCGGGCATCTGCCGGAGGTCGGCGAGAGCTTCCAGTCCGGGCGCTGGCGCTTCGAGGTGGTCGATCTCGACAGCCGGCGCATCGACAAGGTGCTGGTGTCGCGGCTGCCGTGATCGCCGCGCGGCGCTTGATCTGATGTATCGCGTAACTTCAACGATCTCGGTCGATTTCCCCGCCTGGGCCGGCGCGGGATCGGGCGCACGCGTCGCCTCCCCGGATGATCTTCCGCTTCCGCCGCATCTTGGTTAGGTTCGGCGCCGTGACCGGACCGCGGCCTGCGCCGCCCGGTCGTCCGCCGCCCGACAACAAGAAAGCGCCGCCCATGACCGTCAGCTTCGCAATCCTCGGGGTCGGCCGCATCGGCCGCGTGCACGCGCGCGCCGTCGCCGCCACCGAAGGCGCCGCCCTCGTCGCCGTCTCCGATCCGATCCTCGCCGCCGCCGAGGAGGTGGGCGCGGCCTATGGCTGCGACATCCGCGCGATCGACGAGATCGAGGCGGCCGGTGACATCGACGCGGTGGTGATCTGCACGCCGACCGACACCCACGCCGGCCTGATCGAGCGTTTCGCGCGGTCCGGCAAGGCGGTGTTCTGCGAAAAGCCGGTCGATCTGTCGGTGGCGCGGGTGCGCGCCTGCCTCAAGGTGGTCGAGGACGCGAACGGCCTGCTGATGGTCGGCTTCAACCGCCGGTTCGACCCGGATTTCCAGGCGCTGAAGGCCGTGATCGACGCGGGCCGGATCGGCGCGGTCGAGATGGCGACGATCACCTCGCGCGACCCCGGGCCGCCGCCCTACGAGTACATCGAGCGCTCGGGCGGCATCTTCCGCGACATGACCATCCACGATTTCGACCTCGCGCGCTGGCTTCTCGGCGAGGAGGTGACGCGGGTGCAGGCGGCGGCCTCGGTGCTGGTCGATCCCGAGATCGGCCGGCGCGGCGACTTCGACAGCGTCAACGTGATCCTGACCACCGCCGGCGGCCGGCACTGCACCATCACCAACTCGCGCCGCGCGACCTACGGCTACGACCAGCGCATCGAGGTGCTGGGCTCGCTCGGCGCGGTCTCGGCCGAGAACCACCGCGAGGCGAACATCGAGATCGCCACCGCCGAGGGGTTCGCCCGGCCGCCGCTGCTGAACTTCTTCATGAGCCGCTACACCGCGGCCTACGCCGCCGAGATCGCCGCCTTCGTGCAGGCGGTGCGGACCGGGACGCAGCCGCCGACCACCGGCGCGGACGGGCTGATGGCGCTGGTCCTCGCCGATGCGGCGCTGAAGTCGGTGACCGAGGGGCGCAGCGTCGAGGTCTCCGAGATCCTCGGGTGAACCCGTCGCGCCCGCCCGGAGGCCGGCGCCGGACGGAAGCCCGCGCGCGACGGGCTCGATGCGTCGTTCACCGCGCCTGACGGTGGACGACGGCGCCGGCGGCGTGTCGCCGGATCGGTCGCGCGGCGTCCGGCAGCGGTGAGCGCGGCGGCCGCGCAGCGGTCCCGAGGAAATGCGGCTTCGGCCGAAGGCCCGGCCGGCGCGGCGGAGGCGTCACCCGGGACCGCGTTGACGCTTTCGCAACGACTGCGGACCGATAGTGCGGCCGCCGGCGCCGGGGCCGGGCCGCATGGGGAGGCCGCGATGCAGCTGGCGCTGTCGGGAGCCGCGATCGGATTGTTCCTCTGGGCGGCGGTCAGCGACGTCGCGCGCCGGCGCATCCCGAACCGGCTCGTGGCGCTCCTGGCCTTGGTCGGGCTGGCGCGGCTGGGGCTGGGGATCGTCGAAGGCGCCGGCCTGCTGCGCGCGGCGAGCGACCTCGCGCTCGGGCTCGCGGCGTTCGGGTCGGGCGCGCTGCTGTTCCGGTTCGGGCTGTTCGGCGGAGGCGACGTCAAGCTGCTCGCCGCCGGAACGCTGTGGATGGGCGCGGGATCGGTTTTGCCGTTCCTCGCCGGCACCGCGCTGGCCGGCGGCGCGCTGGCGCTGGGGTTCCTGCTGTGGCTGGGCGTCGCGGGCCGCGGCCGCGCGCGCCCGAGCCTGCCCTACGGCGTCGCGATCGCGGCGGGCGGCGTGCTGGGCACGCTCGCCGCGCTGTGAACCGCCGCGCGGCGGTTCAGGCGGCGTCGAGGAAACGCACCCCGGCCAGCTCGAAGGTGCGGAAGGCGACCGCCACCTCGTAGCTGGGGCCGTTCTCGATGCGCAGTTCGAACCGCTCGGGGAGGGCGATCAGGCCCGGCGCTCTGAGCCGCGCGCCGCCGTCCGACAGGTCGAGCAGGATGCAGTCGATCGCGCTGTGTCCCTTGCGGAACACGATCTTTCCCCGGCGCAGCACGCGCCGCCGGACGGTCTTGCGGCGTTCCTCGACCATTGCCGAACCCCTCGATGCGGCGCGATTAGGCTTCCGTTGACCAGAATACCGCGCGGCCGCGGCGTTTCAATCCTGGCGAGCGATCTTGGTGAATTCGCGGGCCGGCGCCGGGCGGGGCCGGCGCGCACGGGGCTTCGTGGTTTGCGCGCCCCCGGGGACTCGGCCCGGGACGGGCGGTCACGACACACCGATCTGGCGAAAAGGGGCTTCTTGGTGAGCCGGGTCGGTTTCGAACCGACGACCCGCTGATTAAGAGTCAGCTGCTCTACCACTGAGCTACCGGCCCAAGAAGACGCGTGGTGAGCCCGACAGGATTCGAACCTGTGACCCACTGATTAAAAGTCAGTTGCTCTACCAACTGAGCTACGGGCCCAAACCGTGGAGGTCTCTAGGGTCGTATCCCGGTCGGGTCAAGCCGCATTCGTCCGGCATGGGCATGGCCGCGCCGGCGCGTGTTCCGTATATAGCGGGCATGGATGGCGAATCTCAACCCCCCGCAAGCGGCCTGCGCTTCGTGAAGATGCACGGGCTCGGCAACGACTTCGTGGTGATCGACGCGCGCGGCGGCCGCGATCCGGTGACGCCGGCGCTGGCGCGCGCGCTCGGCGACCGCAACCGCGGCGTCGGCTTCGACCAGCTGGCGGTGATCCGCGACGGCGCCGGGGCGGACGCGACGATCGACTTCTGGAACTCGGACGGATCGAGCGCGGCGGCCTGCGGCAATGCGACGCGCTGCGTGGCGCGGCTCCTGATGGACGAGACCGGCGCGCGCGCGCTCGACCTGCGCACCGGGCGCGGCCTGTTGCGCGCCGAGGACGCCGGGGCCGGGCTGATCCGGGTGAACATGGGCCAGCCGCAGCAGGGCTGGGAGGCGGTGCCGCTGGCGCGCGCGGTCGAGATGGACGCGCTGCCGCTGGAGGGACGCCCGAGCGCGGTCGGCATGGGCAATCCGCATTGCGTGTTCGTGGTCGAGGACGCCGAGGCGGTCGATCTGGCCGCGCGCGGCGCGCGGGTCGAGCACGATCCGCTGTTTCCCGAGCGCACCAACGTCGAGTTCGTGCATGTGATCGACCCGGCGACGATCCGGATGCGGGTCTGGGAGCGCGGCGGCATGGCGACGCTGGCCTGCGGCTCGGGCGCCTGCGCCGCCGCCGTGGTCACGGCGCGGCGGGGCCTGACCGGGCGGCGGGTGACGGTGCGGCTCGACGGCGGCGATCTCGACATCGACTGGCGTGACGACGGCGTCTGGATGACCGGGCCGACCGCGCTGGTGTTCGAGGGGCGGCTCGCGCCGGAGTTCCTCGGGGCCTTCGCATGAGCGCACCGCGGCTGGAGACCTTCGGCTGCCGGCTGAACGCCTATGAGAGCGAGGCGATGAAAGGGCTGGCCGCCGGGGCGGGCCTCGGCGACGCGGTGATCGTGAACACCTGCGCGGTGACGGCCGAGGCGGTGCGCCAGGCCCGCCAGACCATCCGCCGGCTGCGGCGCGAGGATCCGGAGGCGCGCATCGTGGTGACGGGCTGCGCGGCGCAGACCGAGCCCGGGACCTTCGCGGCGATGCCCGAGGTCGACCAGGTGCTCGGCAACGCCGAGAAGCTGACGCCGGCGGCCTGGGCGCGGCTGGCGGGCGGCGCGGCGCCGCGGGTGGCGGTCGGCGACGTGATGGCCGAGACCCGGGCGCCGAGCCCGCTGATCGACGGGCTCGGGACCCGGGCGCGGGCCTATGTGCAGGTGCAGAACGGCTGCGACCACCGCTGCACCTTCTGC
>CAYTMB010000028.1:0-13933 GCA_964438465.1 uncultured Rhodovulum sp.
CGGCCGCGCCCTGGCCGGCGGTGCGCGCGCTGTGGGGCGCGCGGATCGGCCGGGCGGCGCCGTGGTTTCTCGCCACCGAAGCCGAGCGCCGCGCGCGGGCGACGCCGTTCGCGCGCGAAGTGAAGGGCGCGCGGGCGCTCGACGGCGCGCCGCTGCCGTTCACCGTCACCGCGAAGGCCGACCGCATCGACCGTGCGCCCGACGGGCGCTATGCGATCTACGACTACAAGTCCGGCGGCGTGCCCACGGCCGCGGAGGCCGGCGCCTTCCACCTGCAGCTGCCGCTCGAAGCCGCCATCGCCGAGGCGGGCGGCTTCGAGGGTCTGCCGCCCGGCCGCGCGCTCCATCTCGAACTGATCGGGGTGGGCGCGCGCAAGACGCTGGCGCTCGGTCCGGATGGGTCCGAGGTCTGGGCGCGCCTCGCCACCCTGATCTCGGCCTATCAGGACCCGGCGCAGGGCTTCGTCGCTCGCCTGCGGCCGCAGAAGCTGAGCTACGCCAGCGACTACGACCACCTGTCGCGCTACGGCGAATGGGCCGACGGCGACGCGCCCGCGCGCGAGGACATGGCGTGACCGCGGCGCTGGACGCACAGATCGCCGCCGCCCGGCCGCAGGCGTCGAGCTGGGTCGCCGCCAACGCCGGCTCGGGCAAGACCCGGGTGCTGACCGACCGGGTGGCGCGGCTGCTGCTGGCCGGGACCGAGCCGCAGAAGATCCTCTGCCTGACCTACACCAAGGCCGCCGCCGCCGAAATGCAGACCCGGCTGTTCCGCACCCTCGGCGCCTGGGCGATGATGCCGGAGCCCGAGCTGCGCGCCGCGCTGACCGCGCTCGGCGAGCCCGGCGAGACCATCCCGGCCGACCGGCTCGACCGGGCGCGGACCCTGTTCGCCCGTGCGCTGGAAACGCCGGGCGGGCTGAAGATCCAGACGATCCACGCCTTCTGCGACGCGCTGCTGCGCCGCTTTCCGCTCGAGGCCGGCGTCGCGCCGGCCTTCGCCGTGCTCGAGGACCGCCAGGCCCGCGCGCTGCGCGCCGAGGTGCTCGACACGCTGGCCGACCGCGGTGCGCCCGAATTCGCGGCGATGGCGCGGCACCTGAGCGGCGACGACCCCGATCCGCTGCTGAAGGAGATCGGCGCCCAGCGCGCGGCCTTCGCCGGGCCGTTCGACGCCGCCGCGCTGGCCCGCGTCCTGGGCGTTGATCCATCCGCGCCCGTCGCCCCCCTCCCGGTCGATGCGTCCGACGCCCAGATGCTGCGCGCGGTGGCCACGGTCGCGGCGGAGAGCGGGGTCCGGGATCAGGACGCCGCGGCGGGGATCGCCGCCGCGCTCGCCGAGCCCGATGCCGCCAACCGCCAAGAGCTGCTGGAGGCGGCGCTGCTGACAGGGCAAGGCGCGGCCAACCCGTTCTCCCCGAAATCCGTCCTCGCCAAACCGGTCCGAAAGAAACATCCCGACCTCGCCGTCGAGATCGATGCCTTCGCGGCCCGGGTCGCCGACGCCCGCGCGGCGCGCGTCGCCTTTGCGGCCTTCGAGAAGTCCTGCGCGCTGAACGCCTTCGCACGCACCTGGCTCGCGGCGCTGGCCGCGCGCAAGGAGGCGCTCGGGCTGATGGATTTCGACGACCTGATCGACCGCGCCCGCGCGCTGCTCGCCCGCCCCGACACCGCCGCCTGGGTGCTGTGGCGGCTCGACGGCGGGCTCGACCACATCCTCGTCGACGAGGCGCAGGACACCAGCCCGGGGCAGTGGCGGGTGATCGAAGCGATCTCGGCCGAGTTCTTCGCCGGCCTCGGCGCCCGCGACACGCTGCGCACCATCTTCGTCGTCGGCGACGAGAAGCAGTCGATCTACAGCTTCCAGGGCGCCGATCCCGCGGCCTTCGGCGCGATGCGTGCGCGGTTCGGCGCGATGCTCGACGACATCGGCGCGGCGCTCGAGCGCTGCGACCTGCTCTACTCCTTCCGCTCGGCCCGGCCGATCCTCGCGCTGGTCGATGCGGTGTTCGCCGGCCCGGCCGGCGCCGGCCTCGCCGGCCCGGTCGCCCACCACCCGATCGACCCTGGTGCGCCCGGCCGCGTCGAGCTCTGGCCCTTCCTCGAAAAGCCGGCGAGACCGGACGACCACCCCTGGGACCAGCCGGTCGACATGGCCGCGCCCGACGACCCGGCCGAGACGCTGGCCAGGCGCATCGCCGAAACCATCAAGGGCTGGCTCGACGCCCGCCGCGCGCTGCCGGGCGCGGCGGGCGGACGCGCGATCCGCCCCGGCGACGTGCTGATCCTGGTGCAGCGCCGGTCGCCGCTGTTCGATGCGGTGATCCGCGCGCTCAAGCGCGCCGGCGTGCCGGTTGCGGGCGCCGACGTGCTGCGCATCGGCGGCGAGCTGGCGGTGCGCGATCTGCTGGCGGCCCTGCGGGTCGCCGCGACCAGCGCGGACGACCTGTCGCTCGCGGCGCTGCTGCGCAGTCCGCTCGGCGGTCTGTCGGAACGCGAGCTGTTCCATCTCGCGCATGGTCGCAGCGGGTCGCTGTGGGATGCGGTGTCGGCGGCGCTTCCGCCGCCGCCGATCCGCGAGGTGCTGCGCGACCTGCGCGGCCAGGCCGATTTCCTGCGCCCCTACGAGCTGCTGCAGCGCCTGCTGATCCGCCACGACGGTCGTCGCGCGCTGATCGCCCGCCTCGGATCCGAAGCGGAGGACGGCATCGACGCGCTCCTCGACCAGGCGCTGGCCTATGAACGCGTCGAGCCGCCCAGCCTGACCGGCTTTCTCGCCTGGATCGACCGCGACGAGGTCACGGTCAAGCGCCGGATGGAAGCGGCGGCCGACCAGGTGCGGGTGATGACCGTGCACGGCGCCAAGGGCCTGGAGGCGCCGATCGTCATCCTGCCCGACACCTCCCGGAGCAGGGACGGCGGCGCCCTTCCGCAGGTCCTGCCGCTCGAGGACGGCCACACCGGCTGGCGGACCCGCGCCGAAGAAAGCCCGCCGCCGTTCGCCGCGGCTTCGGCCGCCCGCCGTGCCCGGCAGGCGGCCGAGAACCGACGGCTGCTCTATGTCGCGCTGACCCGGGCGAAGACCTGGCTGATCGTCGCCGGCGCCGGTCAGTCGGGGGCCGAGAGCTGGCACACGATGGTGGCCGAGGCGCTGGCCTCGCTCGGGCCGGTGCCGGAAGATGGCCCGCTGGGCCCGGCGCGGGTCTGCGCGCACAACTGGACCGAGGCGCCGGGCGCCGCTCCGCCCGCGCCGGGTCCGGCGGCGGCTCTGCCCGACTGGGCGCGCCGGCCGCCGCCGGCGCCCCCGGTCGAGCCGGGCGTGCTGTCGCCTTCCGCGCTGGGCGGTGGGCACTCGTTGCCGGGCGAAGGGCTCGACGAGGCGGCGGCGCAGGCGCGGGGCGCCGCGCTGCATCTGCTGCTGGAAGCCCTGCCGGCCCGGCCAGCCGCCGAATGGCCGGCGCTGGCCGCCCGGTTGCTGCCCGGGGCGCCGGCGGAGCTGCTGGACGAAGCCGCAGCGGTGCTGCGCGCGCCCGAACTGGCCGCGATCTTCGGCCCCGATGCGCTGGCCGAGGTCGATATCGCCGCTCCGGTCGCGGCGCTGTCGGGGCAGAGGCTGCTGGGGCGCGTCGACCGGCTGCTGGTCGAGCCCGACCGCGTCCTTGCGGTGGACTTCAAGAGCAACCGCGTCGTGCCGGCGACGCCCGAAGCCACCCCCGAGGCCATCCTGCGCCAGATGGGCGCCTATGCCGCGGCGCTCGGCGCGATCTGGCCCGGCCGGCGCATCGAGACGGCCGTGCTCTGGACCCGGGCGCTGCGGCTGACGCCGCTGCCGCCCGCGCTCACGGCGGCGGCGCTGGCGCGCGCCGGTCAGCTTGACCCGGCGGGGGGGCGTCCATAGGTTAGGGACAACGCGTCAGGTGGAGAGCAATTCGATGACGACGATCAAGGTTACCGACAAGACATTCCAGGACGAGGTTCTGTCGTCCGACGTTCCGGTTCTGGTGGATTTCTGGGCGGAATGGTGCGGTCCCTGCAAGATGATCGGCCCTGCGCTGGAGGAGCTTGCGACCGAATTCGACGGCCGGATCAAGATCGCCAAGGTCAACGTCGACGAGAACCCGAATCTGCCGGCGCAATTCGGCGTGCGCGGCATCCCGGCGCTGTTCATGTTCAAGGACGGCGCGGTGATCTCGAACCGCACCGGCGCCGCGCCGAAGGCGAGCCTGAAGGGCTGGATCGAAGAAAGCGTCTGAACAGAAACCGACGCCGCAGGTTTCATCCGCCTGGGCCCGCGAAGGCGGCGGCGGGCGGTGCGAGGCGTAACACGTTGTTACGCTGACTAAGGCGCTGATATTGCTGGGATAAAGAGTTAACGGCCGCGAGAGCCGATCGCCCGGGGCCAGTACGTTCCCCCTTGCGGGGCTCGGGATCGATCGCGCCGCGCGCCGGGAAACCGGCGCGCGGCGTTGTCTTGAGCGTCTTGCTTGGCGCGGCCGGCGGCTGCTCTACCGGATGCGCGTGGCGGGCTGCGGCCGCGGCCCGTAGAGCGCGAGCGCCCCGGCGACGTCCCCGGGCTTCAGGCCGGTCTGCGGCCCCTGATCCTCGAAGCCCATCAGCGTCCCGGTCGCGCCGGGGTGGTCGAGGCCGATGGCGTGGCCGATCTCGTGCGCGAGCGCGGTGCGCAAGTCCTGCCGCCCGGCCCGCGGCGCCCGGCCTTCGGTGGTCCAGGCGACCTCGGGGTTGAAGCAGATCGTCGCCCGCGTCAGCGGCGCGACGCCGTCCTCGGCCGCCGCGGCGTCGTGCCAGACGTTGGCGAAGGCGATCCGCCGCGGCCGGGCCTGCGCGCCGATCAGGATGTCCGGCTGCTCGCCCGCCGCCGCGCGGCGGAACTCGATGTCGGCCGCGCCGCTCCACATCGCGAAGGCCTCGGCCGTCATCCGGTCCAGCCGCGCCGGGTCGCCGCCCCAAGCCGGGGCCAGCGCCGCCATCGGGGCGATTTCGCCGCAGTTGATCGCATCGGGGAACGCCACCAGCGCGGTGGCGAAGCCGTAACTGACCTCGGCGCCCGCGCCGAGGTCGGGCGCGTCCCATTTCAGGATGAACCCGTCGATCCGGAGCAACCGGTAGTCGGCGCTGCGGGCCGCGATGGCCGGGAAGACGAAAAGCACCACGCAAACCAGCCTCAGAACAACCTGCATGACCGAGACCTATACTCGTTATACGATCAACCACCGATTGTAGGGGCAAAAGGTTCCGCTGTTAAGGAAAAAGACCGGGGCCCGGGCGCCTTGCGGCGCCGCGCCGCTTCCCGCAGAACGAGCCGAACCAACCGAGGGGAAACACCGATGTCCGCACCCAAGCGTATCCTGTTCACCGGCGGCTCGGGCAAGGCCGGCCGCCATGTCCTGCCCTACCTGCTCGACCGCGGCCACCGCGTGCTCAACGTCGATCTGACCCCGCTCGACGACCCGCGGGTCGACAACCTCTCGGCCGACATCACCGACTCGGGGCAGATGTTCAACGCGATGACCGCCTACGCCGGCTTCGACGAGCTGGAGCCGGGAACCGGGGTCCCGCGCTTCGACGCGGTGGTGCATTTCGCCGCGATCCCGCGCATCCTGATCAAGCCGGACAACGAGACCTTCCGCGTCAACACGATGGGGACCTACGCCGTCATCGAGGCGGCGGTGAAGCTCGGCATCCGCAAGATCGTCGTCGCTTCGTCCGAGACCACCTACGGCGTCTGCTTCTCCGACGGCCGGACCGATCCGCGGTCGCTGCCGCAGGAGGAGGATTACGACGTCGACCCGATGGACAGCTACGGACTCAGCAAGGTGCTGAACGAAGTCACCGCGCGCAGCTTCCAGCGCCGCTCCGGCTTCGACATCTACGCGCTCAGGATCGGCAACGTCATCGAGCCGCACGAATACGATCGCTTCCCCGGCTTCTTCGCCGATCCCGGCCAGCGCCGCCGCAACGCCTTCAGCTACATCGACGCGCGCGACCTCGGGCAGATCGTCGACCTGTGCCTCGGCCGCGACGGCCTCGGCTTCCAGGTGTTCAACGCCGGCAACGACACCAACTCGTCGAACCTGCCGACCGCCGAACTGATCGCGCGCTTCTTCCCCGACGTGCCGGTGACCCGGCCGCTCGGCGAATACGAGGCGCTGTTCTCCAACCGCAAGATCCGCGAGGTGCTCGGCTTCCGCGAAGAGCACGACTGGCGGCGGTATGTGAAGGCCTGACGCCCGCGGTCCGCGCCTCCGGGCGGGACCGCGGGCCTCGGTTCGGTCAGTCGCCGGGGATCACCCGCTCGACGAGGGGCTGGCCGACCGGGGACAGGCGGCCGGCGCCGCTGCGGCTCTGGGGCATCTGCGGTTCGCCGGGGTTCGGCGGCGTGGCGGCGGCGGCGACGTCGGTTCGCCTTCCGCCGGCGCTTGCGGGCGGCAGGCCGGACACCATCAGCGCGACGCGCTGCGCCACCGCGGGCGCGGCGACGCTGGTGCCGTCCTGCACCAGCCTTGCGCCCGAGCGCGCTCCGGCCGCCAGCACGCCGGAGTGGATCCGCGAGGCGTCCGAAGGCGCCAGCACGTCGGGCTTTCGCAGCGCCGCCGGCTCGGGCGGCGTGTTCGGACCGCCGGAGGAATATTCGGCGATCCGGCCGTCGCGGCTGCGGTAGCCGCCGGCGACGATCACGTTCCGGCCCGAGGCGATCCCGCTCAGCAGGCTCGTCCGCGTCACCGGGCACGGCGGATCTCCGTCCGGATCGTCCGCCAGCTCGAAACCCTGCGCGTCGAACCGGCGATAGCGGGCATGGTCGAAGTAGGACTGCCGGCCCCGTTGCGGATGGCCGTACAGCGAATCGTCGCGCTGGGCCCAGGCGTGCGCCGGCGCGTCGAGCGGCGTCGCGGCTTCGAGGCGCAGCCGCCAGACCCCGGCGGGCGCGAGCGCCCCCGGATGCGGCTGCGGGCGCGCGGTCGGGGCGATGGCGATCCGGAACATCTGGCGGCCGTCGGCCCGCTCGGTCAGCTCGACCAGGCCCATCCTCCTGCCGCGATACCGGATGCGCTCCGATGTGCTCGGGCCATTGGGGACCGTGCAGGTCCGGCCGTCCGGCAGCGTCAGCGTCAGCGTCACGCCGTTCGCCGGCGTGACGGTCGGCGGCAGCCAGACCTCGACCACGCTGTGGGTCCGGTCGTCGGGCAGGACGATCCAGTCGAACTCGACGACCGGCCGGGTGACGAGGTCGATCGTCGCATGGCAGCGCGACAGCTGCGAATTGCCGGCCGGCAGGACGATCCGGACCGTGCGCGTGGCGTCGGCCGCGACCTGGTCGAGGAACCGGTCGAGCGGACTCTGGCCGTCATGGGCGCCGGCGACGTAGCCGAAGCTGATGTTGATCACCAGCGGCATCCCGGGGGCGAGCATCGCGGCGCGCGCCAGCGCATACAGCACCCCGACGCAGATGTAGAAGTCGAGCAACTCGCCGGTGGTGCGCGCCACCACCGGGCTCGGAAACTGCGCCGCGATGATCGGCCGGTCCGCGACATTTTCGGCCGGGTCGTGGCCGGCCGCGAGATCGAGCACATGCGTCCCGTGCGACAGTCGCCAGGCCAGCGGCTTGTGCCGCGGCTTGCTGTAGTCGATCTGGCCCGCCGCGGCGTAGACCGCGTCCTCGTCGACGCGGCCGTCCGTGGTCGCGTCGGCGATCAGGGCGTTGATCTCGGCGTAGTCCAGTTCCCAGAGCGCCGGGTTCTTCGGCTTCAGCAACCCCTGCATGTCCCAGTAGGTCAGCACCCGGGTCCGGTTCGCGGCGGTTCGGAACCGCTCGTGCGCGAAGGCCACGCCGTCGTCGATCACGGCCATGACCACCGTCGTGTCCGGCCAGGGTCCGGGCGGTGCGACGTCGAGCGGCAGCGTGTAGAGATCCTCGAAGTCGGGAAAGCCGCGCGGCGGCCCCTCGCTCCGCTCCAGCGGGCTCGACAGCACGATGCGCTTTCTGGCCTCGCGGAAGGCGACCGACTGCGGACTGTCGTTCAGCAGCCGCTCGAACCACTCCAGCGAGGCGAGGACCGGCAGCAACGCGCCGGCCCTGACCCGGTCGTTCGCCGGGCCGAACCCGATCACCATCGCGCCGTTGCCGGTCTTTTCGTCGCGGATCGCGAGCAGGTCGTTGAACGCCCGCACCGCGGTTTCGTCGTCGAGCTCGAGCAGGAACGGGACCATCTGCGCCTCCGGCTCGGGCAGATAGTCCTCGCGGGCGTCGGTCAGCAGCCAGTTCGCCGCCGGGTCCATGCCCGCGATCTCCCGGAAGTCCTTCCGCGGCGCGTCGTCGGAACCGCCGCCGCCCTTGGAGGTGTTCACCGCCATTCCGCCACCGCCTCCCTCCAGAGCCACTCCAGCACCGGCGACGGCGCGTCGGACGCGAGATCAACTTCGTTGTCGCCGTTGGCCCGGTTGAACGGCAGCACGGCCGGATGCCCGTCGAACCGGATCTGTCCGGCGTTGACGTCGAAGATGTCGGGCCAGAGGAAATCCCGGCGCGCGTCGTGCGGCTGGTCGATCGCTTCCTCGGCCGCCGAAAGCACCCTGCCGTCGAAATGTGCGGCGCGGTACTTCTTCGCCGCCGGGTCCGGGGGGACTGCGGTCTTGGGCACGAAGGCCCGGGCCACGAAGTAGTCGGCCAGCGTCAGCCCGAGCATCGCGCCGGCGACGCTGTCGATCGGGAAATGGATGCCCGCCACGGTGCGGTTGACCGCGATCCGCGCGGCGAGGCGCATCAGCTGCTCGGCGTAGATCTTTCCGGCGTACTGGGCGTGTCCGGTGGCGCGCAGCACCTCGCGAAACGCCAGCGCCGCCGCGAAACCCTCGGTGGCGTGCCCGGAGGGCAGCGTCGAGTGCCCCGGCGTCAGGATGATCGGCTGGACCTGCACCGAATATTCGTTCGGCCGCCGGCAGGCCAGCGCGTGCTTGACCCGCATCACGACGAACAGCGCGAGGTCCTGCACCATGTCGAGCAGCGCGCAGGTCCGCGGTTTGGTGTCCGGGCGCAGATAGGCGATGCTGGCGTGGAAGGGCGCCATCGTGTCCCGTTGTTCGAGGATCTCGACGTCGCGGTCCGGTCGCAGGTCGGCGTAGGCGCGCATCAGCGCGAGCTGGGCCTTGAACACGGCCGGCCTCGGCCGATCGAAGCGCGCGAGCGGATGATAGTCGCAGGTGGGCGGATCGCCCGCACCGGGGCCGGGGGCGTTGCTCAGATGCCAGACCGAAACCGTCCGCTCGGTCGCGCCCGCGCCGGTCGGGTCGACGCTGAAGCCCAGTCGCGACAGCATCTCGAAATAGAACACATGCTGGCGGACCACCGGCTCCCACTCGCGAAGGTTGGCGGCGTCCTCGACGGCGAACGGCGCCGGCGTCTGGGCGGGCTTTTCCCACCGCCCGACGATTCCGTCACGCGTGGTGATCAGGGCGTCGGTGACGCCGCTGTCGTCGCCTCCGGAGGTGACGCCGGCGCTGCGGTTGCTCCGATTACTTCTGTTGCTACGGTTGCTTCTGTTGCTCATGTCAGCACTCCTCTGCAATGGATCGGCCGTCATCTCCGCTATGGAATGAGTATTTGTCGGCGCCCCCTGTATCTTCCCGGAGGGGTCTCAGTAATAGTAGAAATACCGATAGAAACTATCGCAATAACAATATCTAAAGAAGCCCGCTTCGGGTCACTTCTATCAGCGGCGTGCCATGAAGTGACGTCACCGGGTAGTCTTCACGCTCCATCAGGTCGAGCGAAAAATCGGGTTCGAGCGCCTTGAGGCGCGCCAGCGCCTGGGCGGTCGCCGCCTCGTCGCGGGCGTGGAACCGGAGCGCGGCCAGGAACCGGAGGGGCGGCTTCGACTGCGGGGCCATGTCGTGCGCGGTCTGGGCGAACCGGGTCGCCTCCTGGAACCGGTGGCATCGCACCGCCGTCACGCAGCAGCGCATCAGCCACCAGCTCTGGTTCGGCAGCGGCGCGGCGAGGCGCAGCGCCCGAAGCGCCTCGACATGGGCATGCGCCGCATTGCCGAGCCAGGCCTGCGCCTGCGCGGCGCTGGTGCGGGCATGGGGGCTGTGGATGTCGCGTTCGACCGCGAGCCGCGCCAGATGCCCGGCCTTGACGGGGTTGTCCTCGACATGCATCGCGACGTCGGAGGCGATCGCGCAGATGATCGGATTGAACGGATCGGCGCTCAGCGCGCTTGCGATCAACTCCATCGCCTCGCGGCCCGCCTCTTTCGGATCGGCCGGCAGGCGCTCGATGATCGCGAAAGTCCGGATCTGCGCCCGCCAGGCCCGGTGAATGTTGGCCGCCGGCCCTTCGGTGGTCGCCGCAAAGATCTTCTCGCAATCCGCGAGGCTGTCGCGCTCCACGGCGAACAGGTTGTCCAGCGCCCGATAGCCGGCGCGGATCAGCGAGCGCCCGTCGCCGGAACCGCCGCGGCCGATGTGATGCGACGTTGCGGCGGTGACTTCCGCGATGAACGCTTCGAGCGTCTTGTCGGCGCCGCCCGAGGCCGCGCCGATCGACAGGGCGCGCGTATTGGTCCACAGCAACGCCCCGTTCTCGGTCAGCCGGGCCTGCATCATCGCCTTGCCGCCCTGGCGATGGGCGGTGACCTCGAGCCGCGTCGCGTCGGCGGGCGGGGCGGTCGAAATGCGGTCCTCCATGAGCACCTCGGCGCCGCCCAGCCGCCCGACGGCCATCGCGACCTCGGTCGACAGGATCTCGGCCAGCCCGCCGACCACGCTGTCCTCGGCCCTGATCGGCGCGACCAGCAGCGTGACCTTCGCCGGACGCGGCGGCGGGGCCAGTCGGGGGGCGGTCGGGGCCGGCGGCGCGCCGCAGGCCGCCATGCGGTCCTCGAAGGCGAAGCGCCTGTCGCGCAGCCAGTCCTCGAATTCGGGGTCGGCGATGTCGAGCCCTTCGCAGAACTCGGGCGGATCGCCGTTCGCCTCCCAGTCCGCCGCGTCGGGCTCGAGCACCACGGACACGCGCGCCGGATCGAGCCCGAGCCAGCCGGCGTCGCTGATCAGCCAGGCGTCGTCCGGCCCGACCGCGGCGCGCAGCCGATGCACGGTCTGGCGCAGGCTCCCCGCGCCGTTTTCCGCCGGATGATCGCTCCACAGCTTGTCCTGCAGCCAGGCCCGCGGCTTGCGCAGCCCCGGCGCCGTGCCGAGCAGCGCAAGCAGACCCTGAGCCTTGAGGGTGCGCGGAGTCACATCGACGCCGTCCGAGCGCCTCAGGCGCAACGGGCCCACCAGACGCAAGGTCAACTCTGGCGTGTAGTCCAAGCTCATAACCGCCGTAAAAGTGGCAGAAGGAGGCGAACAAGGCCGAAGTGGCGCGCCGCGACGGCAGCCAAATTTGGAATAAAGTTACTCGCATCGAGACGATAATACAACGCAGCGATCAGTCTGGCCGGGGAGCACAGGGCGCGACGGTCCATTCAGCGGCGCGAACGGCGCCGCCTCCTGCCCTTTTGGGCGCCTTTACCGGCGCGCCGTTTCGCGCTTGGCGGCCGCCGCCGGGCGACGTTCGGGCGAATCATCGGCGCCCGACGCGGCGTGATTCGCCGGCGTCCCGGAACGCGGAATGCGCCGCGGCGATCCGGCGCTGGACTCTTCGAAGCCGATCGAAGAAGAGCGACGCCGTGACCCTGATCCTCATCACTGCGCTCGCGGCTTTTGTCGTCGGGCTGTCCAAGGGCGGGCTGCCCTCGATCGGCACGCTCGGCGTGCCGCTGATGGCGCTGGTGATCTCGCCGGTCATCGCCGCGGCGCTGCTGCTGCCGATCTATCTCGCGACCGACCTGGTCGGGCTCTGGCTCTATCGCCGGACCTATTCGGCGCGCAACTTGCGCATCCTGGTGCCGGCCGGGCTGATCGGGGTGCTGATCGGCTGGGCCTTCGCCTCGCAGGTCTCGGACAGCCTGGTCGAGCTTCTGGTCGGGCTGGTCGGCATCTGGTTCTGCGCCAGCACCTGGCTGCGCAACGGCGCCGGCGGGGCGGCGAAGCCCGCCGACCTGCCGCGCGGCATGTTCTGGGGCACGCTGGCCGGGTTCACCAGCTTCGTCTCGCATGCCGGCGCGCCGCCGTTCCAGATGTACGTCCTGCCGCAAAGGCTGGCGAAGCTCGCCTTCGCCGGCACCTCGACGATCCTGTTCGCGATCATCAACTGGGCGAAGGTGATCCCCTACTGGCAGATGAATTCGTTCACCGCGGTCGATCCGGCGCTGCCGCTGCTGACGCTGCCGGTCGGCATCCTCGGCACGGTGGTGGGCGCGAAGCTGACCCGCGCGATCCCCGAAGGGCTGTTTTTCCTGCTGGTGAACATCGCGCTGCTGCTGGTGTCGCTCAAGCTGATCTACGACGGGCTGACCGGGCTCTGAGGCGCGGCCCCGCGCCCCGTCTGCGCGGTGTGCACGCGTGCACGGACGACTATCTATTTGATCTTGAACATATTTCCCGGCCGCGTCAACGTTTTGATAACCCGTACCGAAGCGCCCATTGGGCGAAGCGGTCACCCGGATCGGCCGCGGGCGCCCCGGTGCGGGGCCGGGCGTCGGGGCCGCGGCCCCGACGCGTCGGCGTCGCGGTCAGGCCGAGCGGTAGGGCGGTCCGGCCTGCTCCATGACCGCGGCGTAGTCCTTGAAGATCTGCACCACCCGGCCCTGGCGCTCGCCCTCCGCGGCGATCTCGTCCCAGAACACCTGGGCCTCGGCCTCGACCGTGGCCCATTCCGCGTCGGGGATCGTGGTCAGCTCGAGCTCGCCCTGCGTGCGATAGTGCGCCTCGCCCCACCAGTACCACTGCTGGCGGTACATGTTGGAGTTGTCCATCGCCAGCCGGAACAGCATCTGCAGCTTGGGCGTGAGCGCGTTCCACTTCGCCTCGTTGGCGAAGTAGCTGCCGATCCAGGCGCCGTTGATGTTGTTGGTCAGGTAGTGGCTGAGCACGTTCGACCAGCCGACCGAATGGATCTCGGTCGCGCCGCACCACCAGATCCCGTCGAGCTCGCCGGTCTGCATGGCGACCTCGATGTCCTCCCAGGGCAGGGTCACCGGCACCACCCCGAAGCGGGTGAGGAACCGGCCCGCGGTCGGGAAGGTGAAGATGCGCTTGCCCTGCAGGTCGGCGAGGCTGTTGATCGGCTGGGTGGTGCCGAGGTTGCAGGGGTCCCAGGCGCCGGCGCCGAGCCACTTCACCCCGGTGCCGGCGTAGCTCTCCTCCCAGATCTCGTTCAGGCCGTAGTTCTCGAACAGCGCCGGCACGTCGAGCGAGAAGCGGGTGGCGAAGGGGAAATACGCCCCGAAGATCGCCACGTCCGCCGGCGAGCCCATGCTGTCGTCGTCGGACTGGCAGGCGTCGATCGTGCCCTGCTGCACCGCGCGGAAGAGCTCGCCCTGCGGCACCAGCTGGTCGGAGAAATAGAGCTCGATGGTCATCTCGCCCTCGGCGGCGGCGTTGAACGCGTCGATCGACGGCTTGATCACATGCTCGGCCAGCGCCGGCCCGGCGTAGGTCTGCAGCCGCCAGGTGATCGGCGCCTGCGCCTTGACGTAGGGCGCGGCGAGGGTCGAGGCGCCGACCGCGCCCGCGCCGGCGAGGCCGGCCTTCTTCAGAAATCCGCGTCGGTTGGTCATGTCTTCAGTCTCCCTGATTGGTGTGATTCATCGGATGTTGACCTGGTTGGGCAGCCACAGCGCGATCTGCGGGAAGGCGGTGATGATGGCGAGCCCGATCAGCAGGATGATCACGAAGGGCACGATCGAGCGGTAGATGTCGCCGAGCGAGATCTCCGGCGGCGCCATCGCGCGCATCAGGAACAGGTTGTAGCCGAAGGGGGGCGTGATGTAGGCGATCTGGCAGGTGATGGTGTAGAGCACGCCGTACCAGATCG
>CAYTMB010000029.1:0-7248 GCA_964438465.1 uncultured Rhodovulum sp.
TCTTCTCCGCCCGCAGCCCGTCGCGGCGGTGCACCAGCGTCACCTTGCTGGCGAAATTGGTCAGGAACAGCGCCTCCTCGACCGCGGTGTTGCCGCCGCCGATCACCACCACCTCGGCGCCGCGATAGAAGAACCCGTCGCAGGTCGCGCAGGCCGAGACGCCGAAGCCCTTGAACCGCTCCTCGGACGGCAGCCCCAGCCACTTCGCCTGCGCCCCGGTGGCGAGCACCACCGCGTCGGCGGTGTAGGTCGCGCCGCTGTCGCCCTGCGCCCGGAACGGCCGGGCCGAGAGGTCGAGCGCCGAGATGTGGTCGGCGATGATCTCGGCGCCGGCATGCGCCGCATGCGCCTCCATCTGCACCATCAGGTTCGGGCCCTGCACCTCGATCTCGCCGGGCCAGTTCTCGACCTCGGTGGTGATGGTCAGCTGGCCGCCGGGCTGGATGCCCTGGATCACGATCGGCGCGAGCATCGCGCGCGCGCCGTAGACGGCGGCGGTGTATCCGGCCGGCCCCGATCCGATGATCAGAAGACGGGTGTGACGGGTCTCGGGCATGGCGGCCTCAATGCATGACTGGCCCGCATATATAGGGGGCGGGCCGGGGAGTGTGAAGCGCCCGCCCGCCGGCGCCGCGCCCCGCCGAAGACCGGCCCTGCGGTCGGCCGTATCGGGCCCTCGCTCGAGGCGACGGCGCTATGGCGGCCAAGGCCGCGATCTCGACAGACCGGGACACAGGCGAATGACCGCGCGCGCATCGATGGCGAACACAGCCGGCCCCGCGCGGCGGAATGTTGCTTGCCCGCGAAATATTCTTTCTGCTATTGCGCGTTCGCAGACAGAAATTGCGATGGGAGCCAGGCGATGCCGGGCCTGAAGCTCGATCCGATCGACCGCAAGATCCTTGCGGAACTGCAGGCGGACGGGCGGATGACCAATGTCGAGCTGTCGCGCCGGGTCGGGATCTCGGCGCCGCCCTGCCTGCGCCGGGTGCGGGCGCTGGAGGAGGCCGGGCTGATCCTCGGCTACCACGCCGCGATCAACGCCCGCGAGCTCGGCTTCGAGGTGCAGGTCTTCGCGATGGTCGGCCTGACCAGCCAGGCCGAGGCGGATCTGTCGGCCTTCGAGGCGAAATGCCGGGCCTGGCCGCTGGTGCGCGAATGCCACATGCTGAACGGCGAGATCGACTTCATCCTGAAATGCGTCGCGCCGGACCTGTCGACCTTCCAGACCTTCCTGACCGAGCACCTGACCTCGGCCCCGAACGTCGCCTCGGTGCGCACCAGCCTGGTGATCCGCTGCGCCAAGGACGAGCCCGCGGTGCCGTTCGACGTCTACGAGGCGCGGGCGAAGGCGCGGGACTGACGGCGCGGGCAGGTTTGTGCACGCGTGCACAGCAAGGTAAACACTTGATTCTGAACGGTAGTTTCGCCGACGTTAACCCCGCGGCAACTTTCGTCGAGGGCGCCGGGACGACCCGTCGGCGTCAGGGACCGAGCGCGATCGCCGAGATCAGCCGGCCGTAGTCGGCTTCGCCGGCGTGGGTGGCGCGGCGGTAGGAAAAGAACCGCTCGGGGTCGGAATAGGTGCAGGCGCCGATCCAGCCGGCGCCGGCGACGCCGGCCGCGCGCAGCCGGCCGAGCACGAAGCCCGGCAGGTCGAAGCGGTAGCGGTCGCCGGCGCCGTTGATGAAATAGCGGGTGTGGCCGGGGTCCTCGTCGGCGAAGCGCTCGACGAACTCGGGGCCGACCTCGTAGGCGCGCTGGCTGATCGTCGGCCCGACCGCGGCGCGGATCCGGCCGACCTCGGCGCCGAGGCCCTCCATCGCGTCGAGCGTCGCGTCGAGCACCCCGTCGAGCGCCCCGCGCCAGCCCGCATGCACGGCGCCGATCACCCCGGCCTCGGGATCGACCAGCAGCACCGGCGCGCAGTCGGCGGTCAGCACGCTCAGCGCCAGCCCCGGCCGGTCGGTGACCGCGGCGTCGGCGCGCGGCCGCTCGGCCCAGCCGGTGGCGAGCGCCACAGCGACCTCGGCGGAATGGATCTGGTGCAGCGACAGCAGCCGCTCGGGCGCGACCTCCAGAGCCGCGGCGACCCGCTCGCGGTTCAGCCGCACCGCGTCGGCCTGGTCGCGCGAGCCGGGACCGCAGTTCAGCCCGGCGTAGATGCCCGACGAGGCGCCGCCGCGACGCGTGAAGAAGCCGTGGCGCGCGCCGGTCAGCAGGTCGGAGGTAAGAATCTCAAGCGTCATCGACTTCGAATCCCGGCGGCGGCGGCGCGCCCGGCGGCAGCAGCGCCATCACCCGGAACAGCGTTCCCATTTCCGCGGGGGCGGTCAAGCGGCGAAGTTGCCCGGCGATGGCTTGCGCCGCCGCGGGCGGGCGGCCCCGCGCCAGCCGCTCGGCCCGCGCCGCGATCCCCAGCCGCCGCAGCCAGTCGCCCTGCGCCACCGGCCCGAAGGCCAGCGCCGGCGCCGCCGCCTCGGCGAGCGCGCAAAAGCGGACATGCGCGGTCAGATCCGCGAGGCCCGGCGCGTCGAGCGGATCGGCTGCGGCATGGGCGCGCGCGGCCTGCAAGGTGTCGCCGGTCCCATCCCAGGCGCCATAATCGACGATCAGCGCCGCCCCGCCCACGGCCGCGATCCGCGCGCCGAGGCCGCGGGCGACCGCCTCGCCGACGGCGCCGACCTCGACGGTCACCCCGTCGGGCAGCAGCGGAAACCGCGCGTCGAGATCCGCGTCCACCCGCACCGGCCCGTAGCCGAAGGCGAGCCGGTCCCCGGCGAGGCCGAGGCGGCGCTCCTGCCAGCCCGGGTCGGCGCGGCGGAACTGGCGCACCGGCAGCGCGTCGAAGAACTCGTTGGCGACGATGAACAGCGGACCGGGCGGAAGGTCCTCGGCCCGGTTCGCCCAGCGCGGCGCGAAGGCGCCCAGCGCGCGCGCCTGCGCCGCGCGCAGGACCGGGCTGGTCTCGACCAGCCACAGATCCGCCGCGTCGAGAAACCCCGGCGCCGCGCGCGCCGCCCGCAGCGCGTCGGCCATCAGCGTGCCGCGCCCGGGGCCGAGCTCGGCCAGCACGAAGCGGCCGGGCGCGCCGCGATCGACCCAGGCCTGGGCGATCCAGGCCCCGACCAGCTCGCCGAACATCTGGCTGATCTCGGGCGCGGTGGTGAAGTCGCCCGCGGCGCCCAACGGGTCGCGCGCAACGTAGTAGCCGTGCTCGGGATGCCCCAGCGCCACCGCCATGAACTCGTCGATCCCGAGCGGTCCGCGCGCAGCGATCCGCGCGCGCAACTCGGCCTCGACCGGGGTCACGCCCGGCGCGCCGTCCAGGCGATCAGCCCCAGCCCCGCCGCCAGCATCGGCAGCGACAGCATCTGCCCCATCGTCAGCCCCCAGTCGCCGAGCCGCAGGACATGGCCGAACGGGTTGTCGAGCGCGAGGAACTGCGCGTCGGCCTGGCGGAAGCCCTCGACGATCACCCGCGCCAGCCCGTAGCCGGCGAGAAACAGCCCGATCGCCAGCCCGCGCCGCCGCAGCGCCCCGCGCCGGACGGCGACGAGCAGCAGGAGGCCCAGCGCCAGCCCCTCCAGCCCGGCCTCGTAGAGCTGCGACGGATGCCGGCCGCAGGCCTCCGGCCAGGGCACGGGACAGGGCGCGCCGGGAAAGACCACGCCCCAGGGCGCGTCGGTCGGCCGGCCCCACAGCTCGGCGTTGATGAAATTGGCGATCCGCCCGAAGAAGATGCCGACCGGCGCCGCGACGGCGACCGCATCGCCGACCCGCAGCACGTCGAAGCCGTTGCGGGCGCAAAAGCCGACCACCGCGGCGATCACCCCGAGAAAGCCGCCGTGAAACGACATGCCGCCGTTCCAGACCGCGAGGATCTGCCCCGGGTTCGCCGCGAAGAACGCCGGCTGGTAGAACAGCACGAAGCCGAGCCGCCCGCCGAGGATGACGCCGAGCACCATCCAGGTCAGCAGATCCTCGGTCCGCCGCGGCGGCATCGGCGCGGTCCCGCCCCACAGCGCCGACCGCCGGCACAGCGCCGCGACATAGAGCGCGCCGAGCGTCAGCCCGGCGATATAGGCCAGCGCGTACCAGCGCAGCGCCAGCTCGCGGCCCATGATCTCGACCGAAACGATCACCGGGTCGATGTCGGGGAAGGGAAGCGCCATGAACCTCGGCCGGAGCGGTTGCCACCGCCGCCTGCATCGGGGCGCCCCGGCATGTTGTCAACCCGCCGCCCCGCCGGTCTTGGCAAAGCCGGCGCGCCCGACCATATGAGGCGGGCAGAGCGACGGAGACGGACATGCAGACCAAGGGCCGGATTTTCGACGACATCTCGCAGCTGATGACCAATGCGATGGGCGTGGCCCAGGGCGCGCGGGTCGAGGCCGAGACCGCGATGAAGGGGATGCTCGACCGCTGGCTGGCCGACCGCAACCTCGTCACCCGCGACGAGTTCGACGCGGTGCGCGCGATGGCGCAGAAGGCCCGCGAGGAGAACGAGACGCTGAAGGCCCGCATCGAGGCGCTGGAGACCAGGCGCAAGGCGAAGGCGCCGGAGGCCTGACCGGCCGCACCGGGGCGCGGGTTTGTGACGCGCGCGTCATAAAAATTGTCTTTACAGGCCGGAAGCGTTCCACCACCATATTTTGTAGGTCAGCGGATGCGACCGGTGACCTGTTGTTAACCTCACACCCCCGCGCGGGGTCCGCCCCGCCGGTGGTCAGAATCAGAGGCTGCGGGCATGGGCATGGTAGAGCGTGACTTCAACTCCGAGGAACTTCACCCGATCGACATCGTGGAATCGCTCGCCGAGGAGCGGTCCTGGGATTTCGACCGCATCGCCGACGACCAGATCGCCATGGCGATCGAGGGCAGCTGGCGCACCTATTCCGTGACGCTCGCCTGGTCCGCCCGCGAGGAGACCCTGCGCCTGATCTGCGCCTTCGAGATGGCCCCGCCGGCGAAACGGCTGGGCGCGTTCTACAAGGCGATGGCGCTCGCCAACGACAAGTGCTGGACCGGCGCCTTCGTGCTCTGGCCCGAGCAGAAGCTGATGGTCTACCGCTACAGCCTGAACCTCGCCGGCGGCGCCAACGCCGGGGCCGCGCAGATCCAGGACATGGTGCGCGCCGCCGTCACCGCGTCCGAGCGGTTCTATCCGGCGTTCCAGCTCGTCGCCTGGGGCGGCGAGACCCCGGAGAAGGCGCTTGGAATCGCCATGACCGAGGCCTACGGTCGGGCCTGAACCAAGGCCCCCCTTTCCCGGCCGGGGGCCGGGAAAGGGGACCGCCATGCCGCTGCATCCTTCGCTTGCGCCGATCGCCGACCGCGGGCTCGTCCTGCTCGGATGCGGCAAGATGGGCTCGGCGCTGCTGGAAGGCTGGCTCGCCCGCGGCCTCGCGCCGCGCGCCTTCACCGTTCTCGAGCCCAATCCCTCGCCGCGGCTGGCCGAGCTCGCCGCGCAGGGCATGGGGCTGAACGCCGACCCGCCCGCCGCGCCGGCGATCGCGGTGCTGGCGGTCAAGCCGCAGATGATGGGCGCAGCGCTGCCGCGGCTCGCGGCGCTGGGCGGCGGCCGGACGCTGGTGCTGTCGATCGCCGCCGGCACGCCGATCCGCGCCTTCGAGGCGGTGTTCGGGGCCGGGACGCCGATCGTGCGGGCGATGCCGAACACCCCCGCCGCGATCGGGCGCGGCGTCACCGCGCTGGTCGGCAACGCCGCGGTGAGCGAGACCGGGCTCGCCCTCGCCGAGGCGCTGATGTCGGCGGTCGGGCAGACGGTCCGGCTGGAGGACGAGGCGCAGATCGACGCCGTCACCGCGGTCTCCGGCTCCGGTCCGGCCTATGTGTTCCTGCTGATCGAGGCGCTGGCGGCGGCCGGCGAGGCCGAGGGGCTGAGCCCGGATTTGGCGATGCGGCTCGCGCGTGCTACAGTCGGCGGGGCCGGGCGGCTGGCCGAATCCGCCGACGAATCCCCGGCGCAGTTGCGCGTGAATGTCACCAGCCCGGCCGGGACCACCGCCGCCGCTCTGGAGGTTTTGCAGAACCCGATCAACGGCTTGCCCGATCTGATGCGGCGCGCCGTCGCCGCAGCCGCCGCCCGGAGCCGGGCGCTCGGCGCCTGACCTGCGAAGTTTATGCTGCGATGCAACATAGGCTCTTGACGTTTATGCTGCACTGCACCATATTCCGATCACAATAACGCTGCCCAGCCAAGGAGACACCCGATGTTCGATCCCAAGACCTTCTCGTTCGATGTCGAGAAGATGACCGAATTCTTCAAGCAGAACGACTTCACCAAGCAGCTGTCCGGCATGAAGGTGCCCGGGTTCGACTCGGACGCGCTCGTGGCGGCCCAGAACAAGAACATGAACGCCCTGGTCGAGGCCAACAAGGCCGCCGCCGCCGGCTATCAGGACCTGTTCAAGAAGCAGGTCGCGATCTTCGAAGAGACGATGGCCGAGGCGCAGAAGCACCTGAAGGGCTTCGACGCCACCAAGATCGACGCCGAGTCGGCCAAGGCCCAGGGCGAAGTCGCCAAGGCCGCCTTCGAGAAGGCGCTCGCCAACATGCAGGCGCTGGCCGAGGCCGCCCAGAAGGCGAACGCCGAGGCCTACGAGATCGTGTCCGCCCGCATCAAGGAATCGATGCAGGAGCTGCGCGATCTGGCGACCTCGGCCACCAAGGGCTGATCCCACAGAACGGGCGCACAAGCCCTGTCGAGCAGCGAAACCGCTTGCCCTTGCCGGGCAGGCGGTTTTTCTATGCGCGAACCAGAAACCCCGGACCGCGCCGCATGGACCCGATCAGCTTCGACGATTTCCTCAAGGTCGACATCCGCGTCGGCCGGGTGACGCGCGCCGAGCCGTTCCCGGAAGCGCGCAAGCCCGCGCTCAAGCTCTGGATCGACTTCGGCCCCGGGATCGGCGAGCGCAAGTCCTCCGCCCAGATCACCGCACACTACGACGCGGCGACCCTCGTCGGCCGGCAGGTGCTGGCGGTCGTGAACTTCCCGCCCCGCCAGATCGGCCCGTTCCGCTCGGAGGTGCTGGTGCTCGGCGTCACCGACCCGGACGGCGCCGTGGTGCTGATCGCCCCCGAACGGCCGGTGCCCGACGGCGAGCGCCTCCACTGACGCCCCCCGACACCCGGCCCCCAACACCCGAAGGACCGCCCATGCCCCGCCCCCGCGTCGTCGTCACCCGCAAGATGCCCCAGGCCGTCGAGGACCGCCTCGCG
>CAYTMB010000029.1:7348-8426 GCA_964438465.1 uncultured Rhodovulum sp.
TGACCGACGCCACCGCCGACACCGCGATGATGCTGATCCTGACCGCGACCCGCCGCGCCTCCGAAATGGAGATGCTGCTGCGCCGCGGCGAATGGGAAGGCTTCTCGCCGACCCAGGACCTCGGCATGAGCATCCAGGGCAAGACCCTCGGCATCGTCGGCATGGGCCGGATCGGCGAGGCCACCGCGCGGCGCGCCGTGCTCGGCTTCGGCATGAAGGCGATCTACTACAACCGCTCGCCCAAGGGCCCGTTCGACTTCCCCGCCGAGGCCCGCGGCTCGATCGACGAGGTGATGGCCGAGGCCGACGTGATCTCGCTGCACGCGCCGGGCGGCGGGGCCAACCGCGGGCTGATCTCGGCCGAGCGCATCGCGCTGATGAAGCCGACCGCCTATCTGGTGAACACCGCCCGCGGCGACGTGATCGACGAAACCGCGCTGACCGCGGCGCTGGCCGCCGGCCGCATCGCCGGCGCCGGGCTCGACGTCTTCCTCGCCGAGCCCAGGGTTCCGGCCGAGCTTGTTGCGCTGCACAACGTCACGCTGCTGCCGCATATCGGCTCCGCGACCATCGAGACCCGCACCGCGATGGGCATGCTCGCGGCCGAGAACCTGATCGCCCATTTCGCCGGCAAGCCCTTGCCGTCACGGATTGTTTAGCATCGCGCGACGGTCTGTCCCGCTGCCCGGGCGTTGATCTCGGGCGGTTTTGCGTCATGTGTAGCCGGTCAACCGTCACAGGATAAACCGATGAACCCCTCCACCCTCGAAACCGTCTGGGCGCCGCGCATGCTCAGCATCCTTCGCATCATGGCGGCGCTGCTCTTCATCGCCCACGGCACGCAGAAGCTGTTCGGCTTCCCCGCCTCCGACTTCAGCCCGGCTTTCCTGTCGCTGCCCTGGATCGCCGGCTTTCTGGAAGTCTTCGGCGGCCTCGCGCTGCTGGTCGGCGTCTTCACCCGCCCCGTCGCCTTCGTGCTGTCCGGCCTGATGGCCGCGGCCTATTTCATGGCCCATGCGCCGCAGAGCTTCTTCCCGGTGCTGAACGGCGGCGACGCCGCGATCCTGTTCAGCTTCGT
>CAYTMB010000029.1:8526-13710 GCA_964438465.1 uncultured Rhodovulum sp.
CATGGAACAGCGTCCGCTCGGCCGCACCGGCCTCACCATCGCCCCGCTGGTCTTCGGCGGCAACGTGTTCGGATGGACCGCGGACCGCAAGACCAGCTTCGAGCTGCTCGACGGCTTCGTCGACGCCGGGCTGAACGCCATCGACACCGCCGACGCCTATTCGACCTGGGTTCCCGGCCACAAGGGCGGCGAATCCGAGACCATCATCGGCGACTGGCTGACCGCCAACCCCGGCAAGCGCGACAAGGTGGTGGTGATCACCAAGGTCGGCTCCGACATGGGCCAGGGCCACCGCGACCTGACGCGCGACTGGATCCTGCAGGAGGCCGAGGCCTCGCTGCGCCGGCTCAAGGTCGACGCGATCGACCTCTATCTCGCGCACTGGCCCGACCCGCGGACCTCGACCGAGGAGACGCTCGGCGCCTTCCAGACCCTGATCGAGGCGGGCAAGGTCCGCGCCATCGGCGTCTCCAACGTCGACGCCGGGCAGCTGCGCGAGCGGCTGGACGTCGCCGCGGCGACCGGCCTGCCGCGCTACGAGGTGCTGCAGCCGGGCTACAACCTCCATGACCGCGACGAGCTGGAAGGCCCGCTGCTCGATCTCTGCAAGGCCGAGGACATCGGCGTCATCACCTATTTCAGCCTCGCCAAGGGTTTCCTGTCCGGCAAGTACCGCAGCGCGGCCGACCTCGGCAAAAGCCCGCGCGGCGGCGGCGTCGAAGGCTACCTGACCGCGCGCGGCTTCTCGATCCTCGCCGCGCTCGACGCGGTCGCGGCCCGCCACGGCGCCCGGCCGGCCGAGGTGGCGCTGGCCTGGGTCATCGCCCGCGACGGCGTGACCGCGCCGATCGCCAGCGCGACCAGCCGCGAGCAGCTCGACAGCCTGATCGCCGCGACGCGGCTGACCCTTGAGCCCGAGGACATCGCCGAACTGGACGCCGCAAGCCCGGTGACCCCGGCTAAGATTGTGTAAACGCGGCGCGAATTCTGACTATATATCAATAGCATAGCCAGCTGCGCACGCGTGCCCAGCCGTGCGCGCCGCGCCCGCGCGACGCCCTCCGCCGGGCGGGCCGCGCCCCGCTCCGCGGCGGCCCGCCCGGGTCGACACCGCCCATCCGAGGGCTTATGTGAGGGCGCGATCCCTTTCAGCCCGAGGACCTCCGATGCGCCCCACGCTCGTCCGCGACGCCCGCGACGCAACCGCCGCCCCCGACCTCGGTCCGCTGCCCGAATGGGATCTCAGCGACCTCTATTCCGGCGAGGACGCCCCGGAGCTCGCCCGCGACCTCGACTGGCTCGGCGCCGAATGCGCCGCCTTCGCCCGCGACCACGAGGGCAAGCTCGCCGGTCTCGACGCCGCCGGCCTGCTCGCGGCGATCCGCCGCTACGAGCGCATCCAGTCGGTCTCCGGCCGGATCATGAGCTTCGCCGGGCTGCGCTACTACCAGAACACCATCGACCCCGCGCGGGCCAAGTTCTTCGGCGACAAGCAGACCGCGATCACCGACCTCTCGACCCCGCTGGTGTTCTTCACCCTCGAGCTGAACCGCATCGACGACGCCCGCCTCGACGCCCTGCTCGCCTCGGACCCCGAGCTCGGCCGCTACAAGCCGGTGCTCGACCGCATCCGCGCGATGAAGCCCTACCAGCTGTCCGACGAACTGGAGAAGTTCCTGCACGACCAGTCCGTCGTCGGCGCCGCCGCCTGGAACCGGCTGTTCGACGAGACCATGGCCGGCCTCACCTTCGAGGTCGACGGCGAGACCCTCGGCCTCGAGGCGACGCTGAACCTGCTCTCCGACACCGACCGCGCCCGCCGCCAGGCCGGCGCCGAGGCCCTCGCCGTGGTCTTCGCCGAGCGAGCGCCGCTGTTCGCCCGGGTGACCAACACGCTCGCGAAGGACAAGGAGGTCGAGGACCGCTGGCGCAAGCTGCCCACCCCGCAGACCGCGCGGCATCTGTCCAACGACGTCGAGCCCGAGGTGGTGCAGGCGCTGCGCGACGCGGTGGTCGCGGCCTATCCCCGCCTCTCGCACCGCTACTACGCGCTGAAGGCGAAATGGCTGGGCCTCGACAAGCTGCAGGTCTGGGACCGCAACGCCCCCCTGCCCCGCGACGACGACCGCAAGATCCCCTGGACCGAGGCCCGCGCCACCGTGCTCGACGCCTATGCCGGCTTCGATCCGCGCATGGCCGAGATCGCGGCGCCGTTCTTCGAGAAGGGCTGGATCGACGCGCCGGTCAAGCCCGGCAAGGCCCCGGGCGCCTTCGCGCATCCGACCGTCGCCGACGCGCATCCCTATGTGCTGCTGAACTACCTCGGCAAGCAGCGCGACGTGATGACGCTGGCGCATGAGCTCGGCCACGGCGTGCATCAGGTGCTGGCGGCCAGGCAGGGCGAGCTCCTCTCCTCGACGCCGCTGACGCTGGCCGAGACCGCCAGCGTGTTCGGCGAGATGCTGACCTTCCAGGCGCTGCTGGCGGCGGCCCCGGACCAGGCCGCGCGCAAGCTGCTGCTCGCTGGCAAGGTCGAGGACATGATCAACACCGTCGTGCGCCAGATCGCCTTCTACGACTTCGAGTGCAAGCTGCACGCGGCGCGGCGCGAGGGCGAGCTGACCCCCGACGACATCGACGCGATCTGGATGAGCGTCCAGGCCGAGAGCCTGGGGCCGGTGTTCGAGTTCATGGACGGCTACAAGACCTTCTGGTCCTATATCCCGCATTTCATCCATTCGCCGTTCTACGTCTACGCCTACGCCTTCGGCGACGGGCTGGTGAACGCGCTCTACGCCGTCTACCGCGAGGGCGATCCCGACTTCGCGGCGAAGTATTTCGCGATGCTCGAGGCCGGCGGCTCCAAGCACCACAAGGCGCTGCTCGCCCCCTTCGGCCTCGACGCCTCGGACCCGGCGTTCTGGGACAAGGGCCTGTCGCTGATCTCCGGGATGATCGACGAGCTGGAGGCGATGGAGGCCTGATCCGGCCGCCGGAAGGATCAGCCGGCATGGCGGTGGCGGGGCGCGAGATCGCGGTGGTCGGGGCCGGCGTCGGCGGGCTCGCCGCCGGGCTGGCGCTGGCCCAGCGCGGGGCGCGGGTGACGGTCTACGAGGCGGCGCCCGCGCTCGGCGAGGTCGGGGCCGGCCTGCAGGTCGGGCCCAACAGCGTCGCGGTGCTCGAGGCGCTGGGGCTGCGGGACGCCGCCGAATCGGTCGCCAGCCTGCCCGAGGCGATCGAGCTGCGCGACGGGCTGAGCGGCCGACGGGTCGCCCGGCTGCCGCTCGGCGCGGCCTGCGCCGCGCGCTACGGCCGGCCCTTCTGGCAGTTCCACCGCGCCGATCTGCTCGCGGTGCTGGCGCAGGGCGCCGCCGAGGCGGGCGTCGCGCTCCGCACCGGCGCGACCGTCGCGGGCGTCGCCGAGGCGCCCGGCGGCGTGCGGCTCGACCTCGGCGACGGGCGCAGCGCGCAGGCCGAAGCGGTGATCGGCGCGGACGGCGTGCGCTCGGGCCTGCGCCGGGCCGCGTTCGGCGGCGGGGCGCCGCGCTTCGCCGGGCATGTCGCCTGGCGCGGCCTCGTGCCCGCGGACCGGCTGCCGCCGGGGCTGTTCCCGAACGCCGCCTGCGTGAGCATGGGTCCGGGGCGGCATCTGGTGACCTATCCGCTGCGCGGCGGGACGCTGTGGAACTTCGTCGCGGTCGAGGCGCGGGCCGCCTGGACCGCCGAGGGCTGGACCGCGCCGGACGACCCCGCCGCGCCGCGCCGCGCCTTCGCCGGCTGGAGCCCCGAGGTCACGACGCTGCTCGGCGCCGTCGAGGAGACCTTCCTGTGGGGGCTGTTCGATCATCCGCCGCTGCCCGCCTGGGTGCGCGGCCGGGTGGCGCTCTTGGGCGACGCCTGCCATCCGATGCTGCCCTTCCTCGCGCAGGGCGCGGCGATGGCGCTCGAGGACGCCTGGGTGCTCGGCGCGGCGCTGGCCGCCGCGCCGGATCTGCCCGCCGGGCTGATGGCCTACGAGGACCGCCGCAAGCCGCGCGCGACGCGGGTCCAGCGGGCGGCCGCGCGCAATGGCCGCATCTACCACCTGGCGTCGCCGCTGCTGCGCGGCGCGGCGCATCTGGGGCTGCGCGCGGCGTCTTCGGCGGCGCCGGGGGCGCTGCTGGGGCGCTTCGACTGGCTCTACGGCGCGAATGTCGTCGGCATCGACCCCGCCGACTGATCCGGCGGAAATCCGTGCTTCTGGACTGGCGGTCCGATCCGGGGCCTGTTAACCGGATCCGACCGAAGGCTCCGCGGGGAAAGTAATGTTTGGTTTTGACTCCGAGATGATGACCGCCTTCCTGCAGGTCATCATGATCGACCTCGTCCTCGCCGGGGACAACGCGATCGTCATCGGCATGGCGGCCGCGGGCCTGCCCAAGGAGATGCGCGCGCGCGCGATCCTGATCGGCATCGGCGCCGCGACGGTGATGCGGATCGGCTTCGCCCTGATCGCGACGCAGCTGCTTGCGATCACCGGCCTGCTGCTGGCCGGCGGCCTGCTGCTGCTGTGGGTCTGCTGGAAGATGTGGGAGGAACTCCGCATCAGCAACAAGACCCACCACGACGCGATGGAGGCGCTGACCGGCGAGGATCTCAACCACAGCGGCGCCGTCGCGGGCACCGCGCCGCGCAAGACCATGCGCCAGGCGGTCACCCAGATCGTGATCGCCGACATCTCGATGTCGCTCGACAACGTGCTGGCCGTCGCGGGCGCGGCACACGACCATCCCGGCGTGCTGGTGTTCGGCCTCGTGCTGTCGGTCGCGCTGATGGGCCTCGCGTCGAGCTACATCGCGGGCCTGCTGAACAAGCACCGCTGGATCGCCTGGGTCGGCCTGTTCGTGATCCTCTATGTCGCGACGAACATGATCTACGAGGGCTGGCACGACATTTCCGAGAAGGGGCTGCCGTGGCTGGGCTATACCGTCGACGCCCCTGCGGTTGCGGCGCCCGTCCCGGCGCCGGAGAACTAGAGCCGGGGTCCGATCCGGCCGCGCCGGATCGGACCCGCTCCGGAGCCTCGATTTGTCGCGGTATCTCGCACCAACGGCGCGGGCGCCCGACTCGCGCCGAACCCTTCCCGAGTCCTAAGAAGTGGCAAGCCGGTTTCCAGCCGCTTTCCAGCCGGATTCCATCCACCGA
>CAYTMB010000030.1:0-13707 GCA_964438465.1 uncultured Rhodovulum sp.
CGCAGCGGCAGGCGTTCTGGGCGGTGCGCGAGGGCATCCCGGAGGCGAACCGGCGGATCGGATCGGTGTCGAGCCACGACATCGCGCTGCCGCCCGGGCGGATCGCCGTGTTCCTGCCGCTGGCGAACGCGACGATCGCGGCGATCGATCCGGAGCTGCGGGTGAACTGCTTCGGGCATCTCGGCGACGGCAACCTGCACTATAACGTCTTCCCGGCGGCCGGGCGGCCGCGGGCGGATTACGACGGCCTGCGGCTGGCGGTGAAGGCGGCGGTGCACGATCTCACGCATGAATTCGGCGGTTCGGTCGCGGCCGAGCATGGCGTCGGGCGGATCAAGACCGGCGACGTGGCGCGCTACGCCGACCCGGCGAAGCTGGCGGCGATGCGGGCGATCAAGGCGGCGCTGGATCCGGCGGGCGTCCTCAACCCGGGCGCGGTGCTTCCCGAGTGAAGCGTATCATGTTGTTACGCAAATCAAGTGACTGATTTCATACAGAAAAATAGTAAACGGTCGAGTTATCCACAGGCGAGGGGCGGATGCGGCGGCATCCGTCGGGGCCGGCCTCAGATGACAAAACCCTCGCGCAGCAGCAGGGCTTCGAGCGCGGGGCGGGCGGAGGCCGCGCCGTCCGCGCGGGCCGCGTCGATCGCGGCGCGCGCCTCGGCGAGGTCGACCTTGCGCAGCAGCGCCTTGACCGGGCCGATCGAGGCCGGGCGCATCGACAGCTGCCGGACGCCGATCGCCGCGAATCCGAGCGCGTCGAGCGGCCGGCCGGCGTCCTCGCCGCAGAACGACAGCGGCGTGCCGGCGGCGGCGCAGCGCGCGGCGATGGTCTCGAGAAAGCCGAGAAAGCTGAGGCTGAGCGTGTCGTAGCGCCGCCGCACCAGCTCGTTCTCGCGGTCGGCGGCGAAGAAGAACTGCTTGAGGTCGTTGCCGCCGATCGAGACGAAATCGGTCAGCCGGAAAAACGCGTCCGACGCAAAGGCGAGGCTCGGGGTTTCGAGCATCGCGCCGATCTCCAGCGCCGCGGGGGTTGCGCGCCCGAGCCGGCGCTCGCGCGCGACCTCGCGCAGCACGAGCTCGCGCGCGGCCTCGAATTCGGCGGCCTCGGCGACGAAGGGAAACATGATCCGCAGCGCCCGGCCGTTCGCGCCGCGCAGCAGCGCCTGGATCTGCATGCGCAGGATGCCGGGGCGGTCGAGGCCGACCCGGATGGCGCGCCAGCCGAGCGCCGGGTTCGGCTCGTCCTTGCGCTTCATGTAGGGCAGGACCTTGTCCGAGCCGATGTCGAGCGTGCGGAAGGTCACCGGCCTGTCGCCGGCGGAATCGAGGATGCGGGCGTAGAGCGCGGCGAGGTCGCGGCGCTTCGGCACGGTCGCGCGCACCAGGAACTGCAGCTCGGTGCGGAACAACCCGACCCCGACCGCGCCGCATTTCGGCAGGCTGGGCAGGTCGGCCATCAGGCCGGCGTTCATGTAGAGCTGCAGCGTCACGCCGTCGCGGGTGGTGGCGGGGCGGTCGCGCAGCGCCGCATAGGCCTCCTGCGCCCCCGCGAGCATCTCGATCTTCTCGCGGAACGCCTTGGCGACGCTCTCTTCCGGGCGCAGATGCACCATGCCCTGATCGCCGTCGACCAGGATCGGGTCGCCGTTCTGCGCCTCGCGGGTGATGCGCTCGGCCTGGATGACCAGCGGGATCGCCAGCGCGCGGGCGACGATGGCGGCGTGGCTGCCGACCGAGCCCTCCTCGAGCACGACGCCCTTGAGCTTGCGGCCGTAGTCGAGCAGCTCCGCCGGGCCGATGGTGCGGGCGACCAGCACCGCGTCGTCGGGGATCTCGCGGCCGTTCGACTGATCGACGCCGGCGAGCAGGCGCAGCAGGCGGTTCGAGAGGTCGTCGAGGTCGTGCAGCCGCTCGCGCAGATACGGGTCGGACACCCGCGCCATGCGGGCGCGGGTCGCGGTCTGCTCGCGCTCGGCGGCGACCTCGGCGGCGAGGCCGCTGTCGATCGAGGCCTCCATCCGCCGCACCCAGCCCTTGTCATGGGCGAACATCCGGTAGGCCTGCAGCACGTCGCGGTGCTCGCCCGAGGTGGTGAGGTAGTCGGCTTCCAGCATCTCGTCGACTTCCTCGCGCAGCCGCTCGATGGCGGCGTGCAGCCGGGCGTATTCGCGGATCGGGTCGTCGCTGATCGGGTTGGTCACCACGATCTGCGGCTCGTGCAGCAGCACGGTGCCCTCGCACACGCCCTCCTGGCCGCAGACGCCGCGGGCGTAGAACGGCAGGCGGTGCTGGGCGGCGATCGCCATCGCGCCCGGCCCGACGAAGGCGCCGAGCTCGGCCATCTCGGCGAGCACCATCGCGATGACCTCGAGGGCGTAGATCTCGTCTTCGGTGTATTCGCGCTGCTCGCGGTTCTGCACGACGAGCACGCCCAGCACCTCGCCGAGGCGCTGGATCGGCACGCCAAGGAAGGCGGAGAACAGCTCCTCGCCGGTTTCCGGCATGAAGCGGAAGCCGCGGGCCCTGGGCGCATCGCGGGTGTTGATCGGCTCGGCGCTCTCGGCGATGCGCCCGACCAGCCCCTGGCCGATCTTGAGCCGGGTCTGGTGCACGGATTCGGACTTCAGCCCCTCGGTGGCGCAAAGTTCGAGCCACTGGTCCTCGCGGCGCAGGTAGACCGAGCACACTTCGGCGACGAGGCCGGTCGCGACCAGCCGGACGATCTGGTCGAGCCGCTCCTGGCCGTCGCCGCCTTCGGCGAGGGCGTCGCGCAGGCGGCGCAGGAGAACCCGGCTGTCGACCGCTTCCGAATAGGGCATGCTCAGGCGTCGCCCCCCCGTTGTTCAGCCGGCCTTCTCGAGTTCGAAGGCATCATGCAGCGCCTGAACCGCCAGTTCCAGATATTTGCGGTCGATCAGCACCGACACCTTGATTTCGGAGGTGGTGATGACCCGGATATTGACGCCTTCGGCCGCGAGGGCGGCGAACATCTTGTGCGCGACGCCGGCGTGGCTGCGCATGCCGATGCCGACGATCGAGACCTTGGCGACCTCGTCGTTGACGTCGAGGCCGCGGAAATTGAACCTGCTGTCGGCCATCGCGGCCTCAAGCGCCGCGCGGGCCTTGGGCACGTCGTCGGTCGGGCAGGAGAAGGTCATGTCGGTGCGACCCTCCTCGGAGATGTTCTGCACGATCATGTCGACGTTGACCCCGGCCTCGGCGAGCGGGCCGAAGATCGCCGCGGCGATGCCGGGGCGGTCGGCGACGGAGATCAGCGTCAGTTTGGCCTCGTCGCGGGAATGCGCGATGCCGCTCACCACTCGGGATTCCACGATTTCCTCCTCGTCGCAGACCAGCGTCCCGGGTTCGTCCGAGAAGCTCGACAGCACCTGCAGCGTAACCTTATAGCGCATCGCGAGTTCCACGCTGCGCGTCTGGAGCACCTTGGCCCCGAGCGAGGCGAGCTCGAGCATCTCCTCGTAGGAGATCTTCTCGAGCTTGCGCGCCTTCCTGGTGATGCGCGGGTCGGTGGTGTAGACCCCGTCGACATCGGTGTAGATGTCGCAGCGCTCGGCCCCGAGCGCCGCGGCGAAGGCGACCGCCGAGGTGTCCGAGCCGCCGCGGCCGAGGGTGGTGATCCGGCCCTCGGGCGAGACGCCCTGGAAGCCCGCGATCACCGCGTGCAGCCCCTCGCCGAACTTCTGCATCAGCCGCGCGGTGTCGATCGAGACGATCCGCGCCGCGCCATGCGCCGAGTTGGTGTGCAGCGGGATCTGCCAGCCCTGCCAGCTGCGCGCCGGCACGCCCATCTCCTGGAGCGTCAGCGCCATCAGCCCGGCGGTGACGTTCTCGCCCGAGGAGACCACGGCGTCGTATTCGCGCGCGTCGTAGAGCATGGTGGTGTCGCGCACCCAGCCGACCATCTCGTTGGTCTTGCCCGCCATCGCCGAGACGACGACCGCGACGTCGTAGCCGCGCTCGACCTCGCGGCGCACCCGTTCGGCGGCGCTGCGGATCCGCGCGAGGTCGGCCACCGAGGTGCCGCCGAATTTCATCACGAGGCGAGGCATGGCGCGGGTCCGCGGTCTGATCTTCAGGACCCGCGTCTCATATCGGCGCGCCGCGGTCGCCGCAAGGCGGCGCGCGGGCGGCGGGCGGACCTTCGCCTGCGCGCGCCGCGGAATTCATTGCCTTCCCGGCGTTTTTTTCGACGTTTTGGGGTGGCGCGATCCCGGCCTGCCGGGCGAAAGTCCGGCATGATTCAGTCGAACTCGCTCCTGCTGCTGCTGTTGCTGCCGTTCTGCGGGGCGGTCGCCGCCGCGCTGTTGCCGAGCGGGCGCAACGCCGAGGCCTGGCTGGCCGGCACGGTCGCCATCGTCGGGCTGGCGGTGACGGTGTCGCTCTATCCCGCGGTCGCGGCGGGCGAGGTGGTGCGCCACGACATCGCCTGGCTGCCGACCTTCGGGCTGAGCCTGAGCATCCGGCTCGACGGCTTCGCCTGGCTGTTCATGGTGCTGATCAGCAGCATCGGGCTGCTGGTGGTGCTGTACGCGCGGTACTACCTGTCGCCCAAGGACCCGGCGGCGCGGTTCTTCGCCTGCCTGCTCGCCTTCATGGGGGCGATGGGCGGGATCGTGCTGTCGGGCAACCTGATCATGCTGGTGGTCTTCTGGGAGATGACCAGCCTGTTCTCGTTCCTGCTGATCGGCTACTGGAGCCACAGCGCGGCGGCGCGGGACGGCGCGCGGATGTCGCTGATCGTCACCGCCTTCGGCGGGCTGTGCCTGCTGGCCGCCATGCTGCTGCTGGGGCGCATCGTCGGGTCCTACGACCTCGACCGCGTGCTGGAGGCGGGCGAGGTCATCCGGGCGCATCCGCTGTACCTGCCGACGCTGATCCTGGTGCTGCTCGGGGTCTTCACCAAGTCGGCGCAGTTTCCCTTTCACTTCTGGCTGCCGAACGCGATGACGGCGCCGACGCCGGTGTCGGCCTACCTGCATTCGGCGACGATGGTGAAGGCCGGGGTGTTCCTGCTGATCCGGCTGTCGCCGGCGCTGTCGGGCACCGAGGCCTGGTTCTACATGGTCGGCTCGGCCGGCCTCGCGACGCTGCTGCTCGGGGCCTTCTTCGCGCTGTTCCAGCACGACCTGAAGGGGCTGCTCGCCTATTCCACGATCAGTCATCTCGGACTGATCACGGCGCTGATCGGGATCGACACGCCGCTCGCCTTCGTCGCGGCGATCTTCCACATCGTCAACCATGCCGTGTTCAAGGCGTCGCTGTTCATGGCCGCCGGCATCGTCGACCACGAGACCGGCACCCGCGACATGCGACGGCTGGGCGGGCTGCGGCATGTGATGCCGATCACCGCGACGCTCGCCATCGTCGCCTCGGCGTCGATGGCGGGCGTGCCGCTGCTGAACGGCTTTCTGTCCAAGGAGATGTTCTTCGCGGAGACCGCCGGGTATCACGGCGGCTCGCTGCTCGACCGCTCGATGCCCTGGATCGCGCTGCTCGCCAGCATCTTCGCGGTCGCCTATTCGCTGCGCTTCATCCACCGCGTCTTCTTCGGGCCGCTCGCGACCGATCTGCCGAAGGTCCCGCACGAGCCGCCGTTCCTGCTGCGGCTGCCGGTCGAGGTGCTGGTGGTGGTCTGCCTCGCCATCGGCGTCATTCCCGCGATCACCATCGGACCCTATCTGCGCAGCGCCGCGCTGTCGGTGCTGCGGGACCGGACGCCCGACTACAGCCTCGAGATCTGGCACGGCGTGAACACCCCGCTGATCATGAGCATGGCGGCCTTCGTGGGCGGCGTCGTCCTCTATGCCGTGTTCTCGCGGGCCATCGGCCGCGGTCCCGAGGGCCCGCCGCTGATCCGGGCGCTGAAGGGCCAGCGCATCTTCGAGCGGCTGCTGGTCAACGTCTCGTGGATCTGGGCGCGCCGGGCCTTCAACCTGCTCGGCACCGAGCGGCTGCAGCCGCAACTGCGCATTCTCGTGCTCGCGGCCCTCGGCGCGGCCGCATGGATGCTGTGGGGGGCCGACCGGCTGGAGCCGCGCAGCCCGCCCGGCTTCGACCCGCTGTTCGCGCTGCTGTGGGCCGTCGGCGCGGCCTGCGCCATGGGCGCGGCCTGGCAGGCGAAGTACCACCGCTTCGCCGCCCTCGTCCTCGTCGGGGGCGCGGGCGTGGTCACCGTCATCTCGTTCGTCTGGCTGTCGGCGCCCGATCTCGCCGTCACCCAGCTGCTCGTGGAGGTGGTGACGACGGTGCTGCTGCTGCTCGGGCTGCGCTGGATGCCGAAGCGCCTGGAGGAGATCGCGGCCGACAAGACCGTGCTGGCGCGCGCCCGCCGCGGACGCGACATCGTCATCGCCGTCGCCTGCGGGGCCGGCATGACCGCGATCGCCTATGCGGTGATGTCCTCGCCGCTCAACCGCGGCGCCGCCGACTGGTTTCTCGCCAACGCCTACACCGAGGGCGGCGGCGCCAATGTCGTCAACGTGATCCTGGTCGACTTCCGCGGTTTCGACACCTTCGGCGAGATCACCGTGGTCGCCATCGTCGCGCTGACCGTGTTCGGCCTGCTGCGCCGGTTCCGACCGGCGCCGGAGAGCATCGACCTGCCGGAACAGCAGCGCATCCAGGACGCGCTCGACGACGAGCGCGAGGACCGCGGCCAGGGCGACACGCTGCGGGACTATCTCGCGGTGCCGTCGGTGCTCATGCGCTGGATGTTCCCGGCGATCATCACGCTGTCGGTCTATCTGTTCCTGCGCGGCCACGACCTGCCGGGCGGCGGCTTCGCGGCGGGGATCGCGCTGGCGATCGGCTTCCTGCTGCAGTATCTCGGCACCAACGTGCGCGAGGTCGAGGATCGGCTGCGCATCCTGCCGGTGCGCTGGATGGGCGTCGGCCTGCTGGTGGCGGCGGCGACCGGCATCGGGGCCTGGCTGTTCGGCTATCCGTTCCTGACCAGCCATGCGCGCTACATCGAGCTGCCGCTCGTCGGGAAGGTTCCGTTCGCGACGGCGCTGGTGTTCGACCTCGGCGTCTACCTGCTGGTGGTCGGCGCCACGGTGCTGATCCTCGTCGCGATCGGACGCCAGTCGCTGCGCTCGCGGCGGGTGACGGCTGACGAGAAGGCGAGGGATTGATGGAGGCGGTGCTTGCGCTCGCGATCGGCGTGCTGGTGGGGTCGGGGGTCTGGCTGCTGCTGCGGCCGCGCACCTTTCAGGTCATCATCGGCCTCGCGCTGCTGTCCTACGGCGTCAACCTGTTCATCTTCGCGATGGGCCGGCCGCGGATCGGCGCCGCGCCGATCCTCGACACCAGCGGGATCGTCGATCCCTCGCTCTACGCCGACCCGCTGCCGCAGGCGCTGGTGCTGACGGCGATCGTCATCAGCTTCGCGACGACGGCGCTGTTTCTCGTCGTGCTGATCGTCTCGCGGGGCCTGACCGGCACCGACCACGTCGACGGCGCGGAGCGCGAGTCATGACGCCGACGCCCGATCACCTGCTGATCGCGCCGGTGCTGATCCCGCTGATCGCGGGCGCGCTGATGCTGCTGTACGAGGATCGCGACCGGCGGATCATCTCGCTGATCGCCGTCGTCGCGCAGCTGATCGTGGCGGTCCAGCTGATCGACCACGCCGCCAGCGAGGGCGCCACGACGGTCTCGCGCTATGTGCTCGGCAACTGGCCGCCGCCCTTTGCGATCGTGCTGGTGCTCGACCGGCTGTCGGCGCTGATGCTGCTGCTGACCGCGCTGCTGGCGCTGCCGGCGCTGGTGTTCTCGCTGGCGCGCTGGGACCGGCGGGGCCAGCATTTCCACAGCCTGTTCCAGTTCATGCTGATGGGGCTGAACGGCGCCTTCCTGACCGGCGACCTGTTCAACCTGTTCGTCTTCTTCGAGGTGCTGCTCGCCGCCTCCTATGGCCTCGCGCTGCACGGCTCGGGCATGCTGCGGGTGCGGGCGGGGCTGCATTACATCGCGATCAACCTCGCCGCCTCGCTGCTGTTCCTGATCGGCGTCAGCCTGATCTACGGCGTGACCGGGACGCTCAACATGGCCGATCTCGCGGCGAGCGTGCCGCTGGTGCCGGTCGACGACCGGCCGCTGCTCGCCGCCGGCGTCGCGGTGCTCGGGATCGCGTTCCTGGTCAAGGCGGCGATGTGGCCGCTGGGCCTGTGGCTGCCGATCACCTACATGGCCGCGGCCCCGCCCGCCGCTGCGATGTTCGCGATCCTGAGCAAGGTCGGCATCTATGTGCTGCTGCGCATCTCGTCGCTCGCCTTCGGCGGCGTCGCCGCGCAGATGTCCGGCCTCGGCGCCGAGGTGCTGGTGGCGGGCGGGCTCGCGACGCTGGTCTACGGCGCGATCGGCATCCTCGCCTCGCAGGGGCTGGGGCGGCTCGCCGGCTGTTCGGTGCTGGTGTCGTCGGGCACGCTGCTCGCGATCGTCGGAATGTCGGGGCTCGGCGGCGGCGGCGCGATGGTCGCGGCCGGGCTCTACTATCTCGTTGCCTCGACGCTCGCGATCAGCGCGCTGTTCCTGATGGTCGAGCTGATCGAGCGCGAGGACGGCGCGCTGGCCGGCATCCTGACCGTGACCGCCGAGGCCTACGGCCTCGGCGACGACCTCCCGGAGGAGGAGGAGGACGTGACCGCCGGCCCCGGGGTTCCGGGGGCGACGACGGTGCTGGCGCTGTGTTTTGTCCTCTGCGCGCTGGTGCTGGCGGGGATGCCGCCGCTGGCCGGGTTCCTCGGCAAGTTCGCGATGCTGTCCGCCGCGCTCGGTTCGGGCGGCCTCGCCGCCGGCGCGATCTCGGGGATCGCGCTCGCCTTCACCGCGGTGGTGATCGTGTCGGGCCTCGCCGCGCTGGTCGCGCTGGTGCGCGAGGGGATCCGCGCGTTCTGGGCCGCCGAGGAGGAGCTGCCGGGCGTGCCGCTGCTGGAGCTGGCGCCGGTGGTGCTGCTGATCGCGCTGACCGTGGGGATGACCGTGCAGGCCGGGCCGGTCATGCGCTACATGGAGGCGACCGCGAGCGCGCTGAACCATCCGCATGTCTACATCCGCGGCGTGCTCACCGGTCCGCCGCCGCAGCCCGCGGAGACCGACGAATGACGCGGTTCGTGCCCCATCCGCTGCTGACCGTGGCGCTGGTCCTGATGTGGCTGCTGCTCAACCGCTTCTCGCTCGGGCATCTGCTGCTGGGGACCGTCGTGGCGCTGGTCGCCGGGCGGGCGATGGCGGCGCTGGAGCCGACCGAGCCGCGGATCCGGCGCTGGGATCTGGTGGTGCGGCTGTTCGGCGTGGTGATGGCGGACATCGTGCGCTCGAATGTCGGGGTGGCGCGGCTGATCGTCTTCGGGCGTCGCGAGGCGCATGGGAAGTCGGGCTTCGTCGAGATGGACCTCGCGCTGCGCGACCCGACCGCGCTTGCGGTGCTCGCGGTCATCGTGACCGCAACGCCCGGCACCGCCTGGCTGGACTATGACGCGGCGAGGGGCCGGTTGCGGGTTCATGTGTTCGATCTCGTCGACGAGGACGAGTGGCGGCGCATCATCACCGTGCGCTACGGCGGCGCCCTGAAGGAGATCTTCGAATGAGCGCAACGATCCTGACCGCCGCCGTGATGGCGGCGCAGCTGGCCCTGGCGGTGGCGATCGCGCTCGCCGCCTTCCGGATGATCCGCGGCCCGCGGGCGCATGACCGCGTGCTGGCGCTCGACACGCTCTACGTCAACACGATGCTGCTGTTCCTGACGCTCGGCGTCTCGACCGGGACGGTGTTCTTCTTCGAGGCGGCGCTGGTCATCGCGATGCTCGGCTTCGTGGCGACGCTGGCGCTGGCGAAGTTCCTCATGCGCGGCGAGGTGATCGAATGAGCCATTTCGACGCAGTGCCGCTCTGGGCCGCGATCCCGGCCGCGCTGCTGCTGCTGCTCGGCGCGGGGCTCGCGCTGATCGGCTCGTTCGGCCTCGTGCGGCTGCCGACGTTCTACGAGCGCATCCATGCGCCGACGCTGGGAAGCAGTTGGGGCGTCGCCGGCATCGTGCTCGGCTCGATCATCGTGTTCACGATGACCGGCGACCGGGCGGTTCTGCACGAGGTGCTGATCGGCTTCTTCGTGTCGATCACCACGCCCGTCACGCTGATGCTGCTGGGCCGCGCCGCGCTCTACCGCGACCGCCTGACTCCGGCGTCCGAGGCGCCCGCCAAGGACCTCGGGCCGGCGGCCTAGTTCGTCTTGCGCCCCGACCAGGGCAGCGGCGTCACCGGGATGCCGTCCTCGATCAGCGCGCGGGCCTCGGCGGGGCGGGCCTCGCCGATGATCGGCCGGGCCGGGGCCTCGCCCTCGTGGATGCGCCGGGCCTCGGCGGCGAAGTTGCGCCCGACGTTCTCCGAGGCCGCCTCGATCCGGCGGCGCAGCTCGGCCAGCGCCTGTTCGGCGGGCGATGCCGGCGCGCCGAGCGAGGGCGGCGCGGCGCCGGACGGATCGGCCGATCCCTGCACCCGCGGGGCCATCAGGTCCTTGTCGACCGAGGCCGCGCCGCAGACCGCGCAGCCGAGCAGGCCGGCCGCGCGCAGCCGGTCGAATTCGGCGCCCGAGGCGAACCAGCTGTCGAAGCTGTGGCCCTCGGCGCAGCGCAGCGCGTAGCGGATCATCGCAATGGGCTCCGGCTTCCGTCGTACCTGTCCTTAGATATATGACGCGCGGGTGAAGGCAATGTTTCTTCCCGATCGGGGCGGGGGCTGGTATGGCTGCGCCCTCGCGCGGCGTTCGGGACATCGGCATGCGGAAATGGCGGACCTCGGCTCTGGCGCTCGGCGTCGCCGGCGCCGCGGCGCTGGCGGCCGCGCTGCCGGTGTCGCCGCTGGCGGCCTTCGTGCTGGGGGCGGTCGGCGTGCTGCTGGTCGCGATGGCGCTGGGCCCGCCCGCCGGGAGCCCGCTCGACGCGGTGGCGGCCGGGCCGGCGGACCGCGAGCGCGAGGCGCCGGCGGCGCGCGCGCTGGTCGAATCGCTGCCCTCGCCGATCCTGATCATCACCCGCACCGGGCGGGTGAGCTACGCCAATCCGGCGGCGCACGAGGCGCTGCCGCGGCTGCAGCCGGGCGCGCATTTCGCCAACCTGATCCGCGCGCCGGCCTTCGTCGAGGCGGTGACGGCGACGCTGGCCGACCGCGCCGAGCGGCGCGTCCAGTTCGCGACCAATCAGGGCCGCGACCGCTTCTACGAGGCGCGGGTCGGGCTCCTGCCCGGCGACACCGCCTTCGGCCCCGAGCCGCAGGTCATCGTCCAGATCGAGGACCGCACCGAGGCGCGCCGCGCCGAGGCGCTGCGTTCGGACTTCATCGCCAACGCCAGCCACGAGCTGCGCACGCCGCTCGCCTCGGTCATCGGCTATATCGAGACGCTGCAGCACCACGCCAGGAACGACCCGGAGGCGCGCGAGAAGTTCCTCGGCATCATGAGCCGCGAGGCGGCGCGGATGCAGCGGCTGGTCGATGACCTGATGTCGCTGTCGCGGATCGAGCTCAACGAGCATGTCCGCCCGGTCGAGGAATGGTCGCTGAACGCGATCGCCGCCGACAGCGCCTCGGCGCTGGCCCCGATCGCGCGCCAGCAGGGCGTCACGCTCGAGATCGCGCTCGATCCGACCGGCGCGACCGTGCGCGGCGACCGCGACCAGCTCGCGCAGGTCTTCGCCAATCTGATCGACAACGCGATGAAATACGCCGGGGCCGGGCGCACGGTGCGGCTATCCGCCGCGGCGCCCGACCGGGGGCGCGCAAACCTTCACGGGGTCACGGTGTCCGACGACGGCCCCGGCATCGCGCGCGAGCATGTCCACCGGCTGACCGAGCGGTTCTACCGGGTCAGCGTCACCTCGAGCCGCAACAAGGGCGGCACCGGGCTGGGGCTCGCCATCGTCAAGCACATCCTCAACCGGCACGAGGGCCGGCTCGAGATCGCCTCGACCCTGGGCAAGGGCAGCGCCTTCACGGTCTGGCTGCCGGCCTGCGACGCCGCGCCGGCCGAAACCGCCGCGCCCGCCGGGACCGCCGCTCCGGGCGAGGACGACGCCGAGGCCAACCGGCGCTCGGCCTGAGGGCGGGTTCACAAAACCGTCGCAAATAAGTCATGGTCGTGTCGCCGCCGCAGGTATACTTCGGCGAAATTCAAGGGCGCGACCGTGGTCGCGTTCCCGGCGCGCCGCGCCGGACAGGCAGGGCGGGCAGCAATGGCGCATATCGTTTCGAGCTTCGACGAGGACCTGGTCCAGGTTCAGGCCAAGATCTCCGAGATGGGCGGGCTCTGCGAGGAGCTGCTGTCCAAGGCGCTGGAGTCGGTCCAGTCGCGCGACGTGAAGCTCGCCCGCGAGGTGATCGAGCGCGACAAGGCGCTCGACGCGCTGGAGGCGGCGCTGGAGGAGCAGGTGGTCAAGGTGATCGCGCTGCGCCAGCCGATGGCGGCGGATCTGCGCGTGCTGATCTCGGCGCTGAAGATCTCCTCGACGCTGGAGCGCATCGGGGACCTGGCCAAGAACATCGCCAAGCGGGCGATCCCGCTCAGCTCGGCGCGGCAGGTCAAGCTGACCACCTCGATCGTGCGGATGGGGCGCGCGACGCTGACGCAGCTGACGGAGGTGCTGAACGCCCATGCCGCCCGCGACGTCGATCTCGCGGTGCGGATCTGGAACCAGGACTACGAGATCGACGAGATGTACAACGCCATCTTCCGCGAGGTGGTGACCTATATGGTCGAGGACAGCCGGCTGATCGGGGTGGGCGCGCAGCTCCTGTTCCTCGCCAAGAACCTCGAGCGGATCGGCGATCACAGCACGCATATCTCCGAGATGGTCTTCTACATGGTGACCGGCACCAGCCTCGGCGACGACCGCCCCAAGGGCGAGCCGACCGGCATCGACTTCATCCGCGAATAGCGGCGACAGGAGGCTCCCCCGCATGTGCGCCAAGGTTCTGGTGGTCGAGGACGAAGAGGCGATCAGCCATCTGCTGGTCTACAACCTCGAAAAGGAAGGCTTCACCGTCGCCACCTCCGCCGACGGCGACGAGGCGCTGATGGCGGTCGACGAGGAGAAGCCCGACCTGGTGCTGATGGACTGGATGCTGCCCAACGTCTCGGGGATCGAGCTGTGCCGCCAGTTGCGGACGCGGCAGGGGACCCGCGAGATCCCGGTGATCATGCTGACCGCGCGCGGCGAGGAGGAGGACCGGGTGCGCGGCCTCGACGTCGGGGCCGACGACTATGTGACCAAGCCGTTCTCGATGTCCGAGCTGGTGGCGCGGATGCGCGCGGTGCTGCGCCGCACGGCGCCGGCGCTGGCCGGGGACGTGGCGACGTTCTCGGACATCGTGCTCGACCGGCAGTCCTGCCGGGTGCGGCGCGGCAAGCGCGACGTGCATCTCGGGCCGACCGAGTTCCGCCTGCTCGACGTGCTGATGCAGCGCCCGGGCCGGGTGTTCAGCCGCGAGCAGCTGCTGGACCGGGTCTGGGGGCAGGACGTCTATGTCGAGATCCGCACGGTCGACGTGCATGTCGGCCGGCTGCGCAAGGCGCTGAACCGCCGGGGCGACCGCGACCCGATCCGCACCGTGCGCTCGTCGGGCTATGCGCTGGACGAGACCTATACCGCCGAGGCGAAGTCCGCCTGACGGTCCCACTGTGGGACCGA
>CAYTMB010000031.1:0-13693 GCA_964438465.1 uncultured Rhodovulum sp.
CGCGCACCGATTACGACCCGACGGGGATGCGTGGCGCCCCTCGCCCTCCGCGCTCGCGCGCTCCGGGCGACCGGATCGCGCGGGGCAATGCCCCGCTGATGCGATCCGGGGCGCGCATCTCTCCAAGGGGCGCGACCCGAGGCGATCAGCCTGGAGCCCGTATGAGTTAATCAAGCAATATCAGACAGTTGATACCCGTATCAACATGATACGCCCTCAATGCGCCATCAGCACCGGCGTCCGGGTCTCGCGGATCGTCGAGGTGGTGGTGCCGCCGAAGATGCGCTGGCGCAGCCGCGAATGCCCGAAGCCGCCCATCACCATCAGATCCGCCCCGAAGTCGACGGCGGTGCGCTGGAGCAGCTCGGAGACGTCCTTGCCCTCGCGCGGCAGCCGGTGGACCGTCACCTCGATGCCGTGCCGGCCGAGGTAGGTGGCGAGGTCGGCGCCCGGCTCCGGCCCGTGGCCCTCGAAGCTCGGCACCGGGTCGACCAGCACGGCGTGGACCTCGTCGGCGGCCTGCATCAGCCCGATGGCGTCGCGCACCGCCTTCGACGCCTCGACGCTTGCGTCCCAGGCGATCATCACCTTCTTCGCCGCCGGGAAGGCGACCGCGCCGGTCGGCAGCAGCAGCACCGGCCGGCCCGATTCGAACAGTGCGCCGTTGATCACCCAGGCCTGCGCCAGGTCGACGCCCTCGGCCTGCGGCGTGATCAGCGTCAGGTCGGCGTAGCGGGCGAAACGCGCGACCAGCGTGGCGACGGTCGCCCGGTCGATGAACTGCGCCTGCACCGTCGCCGGCTGGCCGCGGGCGGCGAGCAGCGCCGCGATCTCGTCGGCGCGCGCCTGCGCGCCGCCCTGGCCGTCGCGGATCTCGGAGGCCCAGATGTCGTTGGAGACCACCCCGTAGGGCGAGGACGGCGGCGGCGGCGCGACGCCGATCACCAGCACCGTCAGATGCGCCTCCAGCCCGGAGGCGATCGCGGCGGCGCGGTCGATCTCGAGATCGTCCTGGCCGAGCCCGACCACCAGCAACACGGTCTTGAATCCCATGTGTCGTCTCCCAAAGCTGCCGATGCATTATATCGTGCGCCGGCCGCTGCGGCCATGCGATAGATCAATACCCGCCGCCCCGGGCGTGCTAGGACTCGGGGCGTTCGGCAACGGAGAGGATCGGGCATGGCTTTCGAGGAACTGCGCGTGCAGATCGCAATGCTGATGGACGAGATCGCCGGCTCGCCCGGCGACGAGCACGAACTGCAGGAAAGCCTGCGCGAGAAGCTCGCCGAGATGAAGGCGCTGGGGCTGCCGCTGCCCGAGGATCTGGTCGAACTCGAAGCCGCGCTCGAGGACGACCTCGAGACCGACGCCGCCCAGGCCCGCCGCCGGCGCAGCGCCCCGCCCGAGGCCGGCTAGCTAGCGCCGGCCCAGCCGCGCGGCCAGTCCGGCCGCGAGGTTGGCGGCGACCAGGAGGACGATGGCCGCGACGACGATCGACGGGCCGGTGGGCGCGTCGAAGCGCACCGAGCCCGCGAGCCCCAGCAGCGCCGCGGCCGCTCCCGCCGCGACGGCGAGGCCCGCCATCGCCTCGGGCGTCCGGGCGAAGGCGCGGGCCGCCGCGGCGGGGACGATCAGCATCGCGGTGATCAGCAGCACGCCGACCACCTTGAGCGCGACCGCCACCAGCACCGCCAGCGCCAGCGTCAGGATCAGGCGTTCGCGGTCGGGGTCGATCCCGGCGGCCGCGGCGAGGTCGGCGTTGAGCGTGGCGAGGATCAGCCGCCGCCAGCGCCAGGCGAGCAGCGCCGCCACCAGCGCCGCCCCGCCCCAGATCACCGCCAGATCGCCGCGGGTGACGGCGAGGATGTCGCCGAAGAGGTAGCCCATCAGGTCGAGCCGCACGCCGTGGAGGAACCCGACCGCGACCAGCCCCGCCGCCAGCGCGCCGTGTGAGGCGACGCCGAGCATGGTGTCCATCGCATAGGTCCGCCCGGTGGCGGCCGAGACGGTCAGCGCCATCGCCAGCGACGCGGCGCCGACGCCGAGCACCACCGGCAGGTCGAGCGCCAGCGCCAGCGTCACCCCGAGCAGCGCCGCATGGGCGGTGGCGTCGCCGAAGTAGGCCATCCGCCGCCAGACCACGAAACAGCCGAGCGGCCCGGCCGCCAGCGCCACGCCGAGCCCGGCAAGCGCGGCGCGCACGAGAAAATCGCCGAGCAGGATCACGCGTCGGCCGGGGCGTGGGGATGGGGATGCGCATGGCCGTCGTGGGCGTGGCCGTGGCCGCCGTGGGCGGGGCCGTCGCCGCCGTGGCTGTGGTCGTGCTCGTGGCGATAGAGCGCGAGCGCGCCGCCGGTGCCGAAGCCGAACAGCGCGCGGTATTCCGGCGCCGCCGAGACCACGGTCGGCGCGCCTTCGCAGCAGACATGGCCGTTGAGGCAGATCACCCGGTCGGAGGCGGCCATCACCACATGCAGGTCGTGGCTGACCATCAGCACCGCGCAGCCGATCTCGGCGCGCAGCTCCTCGATCAGCCGGTAGAAGGCCGCGACCCCGGGCTGGTCGAGGCCCTGCGCCGCCTCGTCGAGCACCAGCAGGTCCGGCCGGCGCAGCAGCGCCTGGGCGAGCAGCGCGCGCTGGAACTGGCCGCCGCTGAGCTCGGACATCTGCCGCCCGCCGAGATCCGGCACGCCGACCCGGGCGAGCGCCGTGGCGCGGTCGGCGGGCCCGGCGCCGGCGAGCGCGAGGAAGCGGTCGACCGTCATCGGCATGGTGTGGTCGATGGCCAGCCGCTGCGGGACGTAGCCGATCCGCAGCCCGGGGGCGCGCTGGATCTCGCCCTGGTCCGGGCGGTCGGCCCCGACCAACAGGCGCAGCAGCGTGCTCTTGCCCGAGCCATTCGGGCCGACCACGGTGACGATCTCGCCGCGGCGGATGCGGAAATCCACGCCGGTCAGGATCGAGGCGCCGCCGCGGGCGAAGCCGAGGCCGCGGGTTTCGATCAGGGCCGGCGTCACGCCGCGTCATCCTGGCAGCGGGCGCACAGCCCCTCGGCCTCGATCACGATGCGCTCGATCACGAACCCGCCGGCCGCGGCGCAGGCGTCGATCTCGGGCGACGGCCCCGCGAGCGCGGTTTCGGCGACCTGCCGGCAGACCCGGCAGACCATGAAGGCCGCCGGATGGGGCGCGGCGGCGCGGGTGCAGGCGATATAGGCGCCCAGGCGCTCGATCCGGTGCGCGAAGCCGTGCTCGACCAGAAAGTCGAGCGCGCGATAGGCGACCGGCGGCTGGCCGCCCAGCCCGGCCGCGCGCAGCCGGTCCAGCAACTCGTAGGCGGTCAGCGCCCGGTGCGATTCGAGCAGGGTCTCGAGCGCGAAGGCCCGCGCCGGCGTCAGGCGCAAGCCGCGGGCCCGGCAACGTTCGGTCGCCGCCGCGAGCGCCGCGCCGCGGCACAGGTGGTGATCGTGCGCCTGAAACGCCGACAGGTCGGGGGAGCTTGACGCGGTCATTGTTACTTTATAACAGTTGGGAGCCAACGCCGCAAGCTACGCGCACACCTCCGCCGCCGCAAGGCGGCGGGCCTGACGGTTCGGAGAGGTCACGAAATCATGTTCGCACACCATCGCTTTTTTGTCGCCGCCGCCGTCGCCGCCGCCGCCGCCGCGCCGGCGGAAGCGGCGCCCCGGGTGACCACCGACATCGCCCCGGTCCAGTCGATCGTCGCGGCGGTGATGCAGGGCGTCGGCGCGCCCGACCTGATCGTGCCCCCCGGCGCCTCCGAACACGCCTATGCGCTGCGGCCGTCCGAGGCGCGCGCGCTGGAGAGCGCCGATCTCGTGGTCTGGGCCGGCCAGCGGCTGACGCCCTGGCTCGCCGGCCCGCTCGACGCGCTGGCGCCCGAAGCCCCGCGCCTGACGCTGACCGAAACGCCGGGGATCCGGCTGCTCGACGTGCGCCTCGGCGGGCCATTCGAGCCGGACGCGCACGAGCACGACCATGACGACGAGGACCACGAGGACCATGACCACGCCGGCGGTGAGGACCACGACCATGCCGGCGAGGCCGGGCATGAGGGCCAGGCGCAGGCCGCGCCCGGGCCGGATCCGCATATCTGGCTCGACCCGCTGAACGCCGCGGCCATCGCCGGGGCGGTCGCGGCCGAGCTGTCCGGGCTCGATCCCGACAATGCCGCCGCCTACGCCGCGAACGCCGACGCCTTCGCGGCGCGGATGGACGCGCTGACCGCCGAGCTCGACGCCCGGCTGGCGCCGCTGCGCGGCCAGGCGTTCTTCGTGTTCCACGACGCCTACCAGTATTTCGAGGATCGCTTCGACCTGCCCGCCGCCGGCTCGATCGCGCTGAACGACGCCGAAGCGCCGCGCGCGCCGCGGGTGGCCGAGATCCGGGCCCGGATCGCCCAAGGCGACGTCGCCTGCGTGTTCGCCGAGCCGCAGTTCGAGCCGAAGCTGATCGCGACGGTCCTCGAGGGCTCCGCCGCGCGCAGCGGGACGCTCGATCCGCTCGGCGCCGGGCTGGCGCCTGGGCCCGCGCTGTACCCCGCCTTGCTGCGCGGCCTCGCCGACGGCCTCGCGGACTGCCTCGCGCCGAAGTCCTGAGCGGCGCGCGGCGGGCGCCGGGGTGACAATTCCGGCGCGGAGGTTTATCTGCGCCCGGTGGCGGGCGGAGGACCGGGCGATGCCTGACGGCGCAGGAGACGAACGCATTCCGGTCACGGTGCTGACCGGCTTTCTCGGCGCGGGCAAGACCACGCTGCTGAACCGGCTGCTGTCCGGTCCGGGCTTTCGCGACACGGCGGTGATCGTGAACGAGTTCGGCGCGGTCGGGATCGACGCCGACCTTGTCGAGACCGCCGGCGAGCGCGCCTTCGCGATGACCGCCGGCTGCCTGTGCTGCACCGTCGCCGGCGACGTGCGGCTCACGCTGCTGCGGCTGGCCGAGGAGGCGGCGACGGGCAAGGGACCGGCGTTCCGGCGGCTGGTGATCGAGACCACCGGGCTCGCCGATCCGGCCCCGGTGCTGCACGCGCTGATGACCAGCGACCTGATCGTCGAGCGCTATGCGCTGAACGGGGTGGTGACCGTCGTCGATGCGACGACGGGGGCGGCGACCCTCGACCGCTTCGAGGAAGCGCGCCGGCAGGCGGCGACCGCCGACCTGATCGCGATCACCAAGACCGACCTCGCGCCCGCCGCGGCGACCGGGGCGCTGGCGGCGCGGCTGACCGCGCTCAACCCCAACGCGGTCGTGGCGGCGGCCGCGGACCTCGGCGCGGGACAGGTCTTCGGCCTCGCCGCCTTCGATCCGGCGCTGAAGCCGCCGCAGGTGGCGGACTGGCTGCGCTTCGCGCCGCATCCCCACCACGGCCACGACGTGAACCGCCACGGCGCGGACATCGCCGCCTACTGCTTCACGGGGACGGCGCCGGTGAACCCCTGGGACGTGCAGGACGCCGTCGAGGCGCTGCAGCAGACCCTCGGCGCCGACCTGCTGCGGCTGAAGGCGATCGTGCAGCTCGACGAGGACCCCGACCGGCCGGTGGTGCTGCACGCCGTCCAGCACATCCTGCACCCGCCCGGACGCCTCGCCGGCTGGCCCGAGGGTCCGCGCGGGACGCGGCTCGTGGTGATCGCCGCGGGGCCGAACCGCGCCGCGGCGCCCGGGGTGGTGGCCCGCTTCCTGCCCGGGCTGGCCGCCGCCGGGGCCGGCGTTCCGGCCGGCGCGTCCTGAGCGATGTGGCGCGCGCTCGGTCTTGCGCTGGCGCTGGGGCTGTCGCCCGGGATCGCGCGCGCGCATCCGCATATCTACATCGACGGCGGCGTCGACTTCGTGTTCGACGCCGGGGGGCGGCTGACCGATCTGAAGGTGACCTGGATCTATGACGCGCTGACCTCGCTGTTCATGCTGGAGGACCTCGGGATCGACGCCGCGGCGCCGCTGTCGGCCGGCGACCGCGCGCGCCTCGCCGCCTACCAGACCGAATGGGACGCCGGCTACGACGGCGACGGCTATCTCTGGGACGGCCCCCGCCGGATCGGGCTGTCCGGGCCGCAGGCGGCGGACGCCGACCTGCTCGACGGCAAGGTCGCGATCACCTTCCGCCGCAGCGTCGCGGCGCCGTTCCGGCCGGGACCGGAGACCGTCGTGAAGGTCTACGATCCGAGCTATTTCACCGCCTACGCGGTGACCGCGCCGGTCCGGCTGGAGGGCGGCGCGGCGGGCTGCCACGCCGTCGTCGAGCCGTTCGCGCCCGGCGGGCCGCTGATCGCGCTGCAGCGGAGCCTGTCGAGCCTGCCGGCGGACGCGACGCCGGAGGACGCGGAGGTCGGCGCGCTGTTCGCCGACAAGGTGCACGTAACATGCGACTGAGCGCCGCCCTGCTGCTGGCGCTGGCGGCGCTCGCCTGCCTGGCGCTATGGGCGAGCGGCGGGTTCGCCACGCTCGGGTGGTGGGTCGCGGCCCGCCAGCGCGCGCTGCAGGACGCGCTGGCGGGCGAGATCTCGGCGCTGCGCGGGGGCAGGGACGCGGCGCTGTGGGGGTTGCTCGCGCTCTGCGCCGCCTACGGGTTCCTGCACGCGCTGGGGCCGGGGCACGGCAAGGCGCTGATCGCCGGGGCGGCGGTCGGCACCCGCGCCACCGCGCGGCGGATGGCGCTGATCGCGCTGGCGGGGGGCCTCGCGCAGGCCGGGGTCGCCATCGTCCTGGTCTATGGCGGGCTGGCCGTGCTGGGCCTCACCGCGCGCGGCCTGACCGACGGGGCCGCGCGCTGGGTCCCGCCGCTCGGCAACCTCGCCATCGCCGCGATCGGCGCCTGGATCCTCGCGCGCGGACTCGCCGCGCTGCGGCGCTCGCGGGCGGAGGCGCGCGGGCGCGGGCATGACCACGGGGACGAACACGGGCCGGCCTGCGGGCATCGCCACGGTCCCAGCGCCGAGCAGGCGGCGCGCGCGACCAGCGTCGGGGCGACGCTGGCGCTGGTCGCGGGGATGGCGGCGCGGCCCTGCACCGGGGCGATGCTCGTGCTGGTGATCGCCTGGCGCATGGATCTGGCCTGGGCCGGCGTCGGCGCCGTGGTCGCGATGGGGCTCGGCACCGCCGCCTTCACCGCGCTGGTGGCCTGGCTGGCGGTGTCGAGCCGCGAGGCGGCGCTGCTGAGCGCCGGCTCGGGCGGCGCAGCCCGGCTGCTCGCGCCGGGACTGCAGATCGTCGCCGGCGGCGCGATCCTCGCCGTGGCCGGCCTGTCCCTGATCGCGACCATCGCCTCCGCCGGCTGAACGATTCGCCTTGCAGGCGCAGGGTGTTGGCCGGCGTCCCTAAAGAATCGCCGCACCCTTCAGGCCGGGTCGATACCGCGGCCGGCGTCGCTGCGCGCGGAGGGCGTCAGCCCGGCGCCCGGGCCGTCGAGAAAGGCGCGGGCGCGGGCCGGATCATGCGCCGACAGGCTGCGGATCCAGCCGGAGACCGCCGTGCGGACGAGCCGGTCGCGATCCCCGGCCAGCGCCGCAGCCCAGCCGAGGATGCGCTCGCGCGCCGCGGTCTCGGCGGGGCTCGGATGGTTCCGCCGGGTCCAGGGCAGCGTCGCCACCAGCGCCGCGCGGCGCACCCATCTGTCGGGATCGCGGGTCCAGGCCTCGACGAGGTCGAGCCGCTCCGGCGCGGCGACCAGCCGCCGCTCGGCGGCCTTGCAGGCCTGGTCGGCGATCGCCCACGCGTCGAACTGCGGAACCCAGCGCAGCACCTCGGCCCAGACCAGCGGCTCGTCCGCGGGGATGCGCGCCTGGGTCAGCAGCTTGGCGGCGGCGATCCGCGCCTCGTGCAGGTCGCTGTCCCAGAGCGCGGCGGCGAGGCGCACCCGGCCCGCCACGTCGCGCTCCGCCCGCCATCCGGCCACCAGGGCGTCGATCTCTGGACTGGCGACGCCGAGATAGCGCCGCGGCGCCTTGTGCCGCGCCGCCATCCCGGCGGCCTTCGCCGGATCCCCGGCCGCCTCCAGCGCCGGCAGGGCGTCTTCGTCGGTCACGGGACGTCGGCGCGCGCCGCCTCGATCCCGGTCGGCTTGCCGTCGATCGAGGCGCCGTTCTTCTCGGTCCAGTAGGCGGCGACCCCGGCGGGGCCCTTCTTCTCGGCCCAGCTGCGCAGCGTCTCGCGCGGGGCGCGCAGGTCCATCAGCGGCACGGCGTAGCCGCAGGAGGTCTGCACCAGATCGACGTCCATCTCGCAGACCTGCCGCGCGCCGGGGGTCGCCGGGAAATGGCCGTAGAGCGCGTCCCAGCCGGGCGCGCCGTGATGGGTCAGCCGCGCGGCGCCGTAGGCGCGCAGGATCAGCGGCCGGGCCTCGAACGAACACCACATCACCGTCATGCGCGGATCCTCGGCCAGATGCGCCGCGGTCTCGTTGCCCGATCCGGTGAGGTTGAGCCAGATCAGCCGGTTCGGCCCCAGCACGCGCAGGCTGTCCATGCCCTTGGGCGACAGGTTGACCCGGCCCTCCGCCGCCGCGGTCGCCACGAAGAACATCGGCTGCGCGGCGATGAACCGGGTGTGCCCGGCGTCGAAGCCGTCGAACTGCTTGGCCATGCGCCTGCTCCTATTCCACCGTCACCGACTTGGCGAGGTTGCGCGGCTGGTCGACGTCGGTGCCCTTGAGCATGGCGGCGTGGTAGGCGAGCAACTGCACCGGGACGGCGTAGAGGACCGGCGCCGTGAACGGATCGCAGGCCGGCAGGGCGAGCGCATGCGCCACGCCGTCGCCGCTCCGCGCGATCCCGGCCGCATCCGAGATCAGCACGACCCGGCCGCCGCGGGCCATCACCTCCTGGATGTTCGAGGCGGTCTTGTCGAACAGCGCGTCCGAGGGCGCCAGCGCCACCACCGGCACCTCTTCGTCCACCAGCGCGATCGGGCCGTGCTTCAGCTCGCCCGCCGCATAGCCTTCGGCGTGGATGTAGCTGATCTCCTTGAGCTTCAGCGCGCCCTCCAGCGCCAAAGGATACATCGCCCCGCGCCCGAGGAACAGCACGTCGCGGGCGCGCGAGACATCGCGCGCGATCTCGGCGACCTGCGGCTCCAGCGCCAGCGCCTGCGCCAGCAGGCCGGGCAGCGCCCCCAGCGCGCCGGCGAGACGCGCCTCCTCGGCCGCGTCGATGCGCCCGCGCGCCCGGGCCGCGGCGATCGCCAGCGCGGCGAGCACGACCAGCTGGCAGGTGAAGGCCTTGGTGGAGGCCACGCCGATCTCCGGCCCCGCGAGGATCGGCAGCGCGAGGTCGCTCTCGCGCGCGATGGTCGAGCTGGCCACGTTCACCACCGAAACCACGCGCGCGCCCTCGGTGCGCATGTAGCGCAGCGCGGCCAGGGTGTCGGCGGTCTCGCCCGACTGGCTGACGAACAGCCCGAGCGCGCCGGGGCCCACCGGCGGCGCGCGGTAGCGGAACTCCGACGCCACCTCGATCTCGACCGGCAGCCGGGCGAGGCCCTCGAACCAGTATTTCGCCACATGGCAGGCGTAATGCGCAGTGCCGCAGGCGACCAGCGTGATCCGCTCCACGCCGGCGAGGTCGAGCCCGCCGGGCGGGACGACCCCGCTGCGCTCGGAATTGAGGTAATGCCCCAGCGCGCCGGCGATGGCGGTCGGCTGCTCGTGGATCTCCTTGGCCATGAAATGCTTGTACGGACCCTTTTCCGTATGCAGGCTCTCGATCGGCGTCGCCAGCACCTCGCGGCGGACCGGCGTCCCGGCGGCGTCGAACACCTCGGCGCCGGCGCGGGTGATCCGGGCGTGGTCGCCCTCCTCCAGATAGGCGATGCGATGGGTCAGCGGGCCGAGCGCCAGCGCGTCCGAGCCCACGAACATCTCGCCGTTCCCGTAGCCGATCGCCAGCGGCGAGCCGCGGCGGGCGGCGATCATCAGGTCGCCGTGGCCCTCGAACAGGAACACCAGCGCGAACGCCCCCTCGAGCCGCGCCAGCGTCGCGCGCACCGCCTCCAGCGGATCGCCGCCGTCACCGAGCGCGCGGTCGGCGAGATGCGCGACCACTTCGGTGTCGGTCTCCGAGCCGAACGCCCGCCCCTCCGCCTCCAGCTCGGCCCGCAGCGCGCGGAAGTTCTCGACGATGCCATTGTGCACCACCGCCACCCGCCCCGCGACATGCGGATGGGCGTTGCGCTCGGACGGCGCGCCATGTGTTGCCCAGCGGGTGTGCCCGATGCCCGACTGCCCGCGGATCGGCTCGCGCACCAGCAGGTCGGACAGCGCGATCAGCTTGCCCAGCGCCACCCGCCGCCCGAGCCGGCCCTCGTGCACGGTCGCGACGCCGGCGCTGTCGTACCCGCGGTACTCCAGCCGCTTGAGCGATTCGAGGATCAGCGGCGCGACCTCATGCGCGCCCAGAATGCCGACGATGCCGCACATCAGCGGCCGTCCCGCGCCGCGAGCTCGGCCTTCAGCGCGCGCAGCCGCTCCATCAGCCGGACCCCGAGGCCCGGCTTGATCACCTGCCGGGCGCGCGCGAGCGTCAGCGCCCCTTCGGGCACGTCCTCGGTGATCGTCGATCCCGCGGCGACCAGCGCCCCCGCCCCGATCCGCACCGGCGCCACCAGCGCCGCGTTCGACCCGACGAAGGCCCCGGCGCCGATTCCGGTGCGGTGCTTGAACACGCCGTCGTAGTTGCACACGATCGCGCCCGCGCCGATGTTGGCGCGCGCCCCGACATCGGCGTCGCCGACATAGGAGAGATGGTTGATCTTGGCGCCCTCGGCGACGATGGCGTTCTTCACCTCGACGAAGTTGCCGATATGCACGTCCTCGGCCAGCTCCGCGCCGGGGCGCAGCCGCGCGAAGGGGCCAACCTCGGCGCCGCGGCTGATGTGGCAGCCGGCGAGATGGCAGAACGGCTTGATCGTGACCCCGCTCTCCACCGTCACCCCGAGGTCGAACACCACGTTCGGCCCGATCACCACGTCGCGCCCGATATAGGTGTCGAGCGCGAACCAGACCGTGCCCGGGTCGGTGAGCGTGGCGCCGTTCTCCATCGCCGCGAGGCGGGCGCGGGCCTGGAACGCGGCTTCGGCGGCGGCGAGGTCGGCGCGCGAGTTGATCCCCAGCGTCTCGGCCTCGGGACAGGCGATCGCCGCGGCGTTCAGGCCGCGCCCGCGCGCGACGCCGACGATGTCGGTCAGGTAGACCTCGCCCTTGGCGTTGTCGGTCCCGACCGCCGCCAGCAGCGAGAACAGCGTGGCGCGGTCGGCGGCGATGACGCCGGAGTTGCACAGCCGGATCGCCAGCGTCGCGGGATCGGCGTCCTTCGCCTCGACGATGGCCTCCAGCCCGCCGTCCGGGCCGAGCACCAGCCGGCCGTAGGAGCCCGGCTCGGCCGCCTCGAACCCGAGCGCCACCACCGCCGCGCCGGCGGCCCGCGCATCGAGCATCGCCGCCAGCGTCTCGGGCCGCACGAAGGGCGTGTCGCCGTAGAGCACGACCACGTCGCCGTCGAAATCCTCCAGCGCCGCGGCCGCCTGCATCACCGCATGGCCGGTGCCGCGCTGCTCGGCCTGGCGGGCGAACCGCGCTTCGGGATCGGCCTCGGCGACCGCCGCCTCCACCGCCGCGGCGCCGTGGCCGGTCACCACCACCACGCGCTCGGGATCGAGCCCGCGCGCGGCGGCGAGCGCATGCGCGATCAGCGGGGCCGCCGCGAGCGGATGCAGCACCTTGGGCAGTTCGGAATTCATCCGCTCGCCCTGGCCGGCGGCGAGAATGACGACGGCGGTGGGCATCGGGACGGCTCCGGCGCTGGAACAACGCTTCGCCTTCTAGCAGCGGCCCGGCGGCGCGAAAAGACCGCCCGGCATCAGAAAAGGTTTCACGACATTGCCGCCGCGCGCGGCCTGCGCCACAGTGCCGGCGCAGGGCGGGAGGCCGGTGGATGCGCGTGGCGGTGTTCGATCTCGACGGAACCCTGGCGGACACTTCCGCCGATCTGATCGCCGCCGCCAACGCCGCGCTCGATGCGACCGGCTTCGGCGCGCCGCTCGACGCGGCCCGCGACCGCGCCTTCGCCTTCGCCGGCGGGCGGGCGATGCTGCGCGCGGGGCACGCGCGCGCCGCCGGCCTGCGCGACGACGCGGCGGTGGAGACCGCCTATCCCCGGCTGCTCGAGCACTACGCCGCGAACATCGACCGCCACACCCGCATCTACGACGGCGTCGAGGCGGCGCTCGACGGGCTGGCGGCGGCGGGCTGGGCGCTCGCGGTCTGCACCAACAAGCCGGCCGATCTGGCCGAGATGCTGCTGGCGCGGCTGGGCCTGCGGGCGCGCTTCGCCGCGATGCTGGGCGCCGACAGCCTGCCGGTGAGGAAGCCCGACCCGCGGCACCTGCTCGAGACCATCGCCCGCGCCGGCGGCGCGCCCGGCCGCGCCGTGCTGGTGGGCGACACCGTCACCGACCGCGACGCCGCCCGCGCCGCGGGCGTCCCCTGCGTGCTGGTGACCTTCGGGCCGGAGGGGCGCGGGGTCGCGGCGATGGCGCCCGAGGCGCTGCTCGACCACTACGACGCGCTGCCCGCCCTGCTCGAAGGCCTGGTGCCCCGCGCGTAGCCGGAGGCGCGGAAGAATTGCCATGCCGCCGTCGCGCCCCAGATTGTGCGGCGGGAGGGCCCCGCCATGTTGCGAGTGATGATCCTGCTTCTCTGCGTGACGGCGTCCGCCGCGGCGACCCGGGCGCAGGAACGGGTCGATCTGGAGCTTGTGCTGCTCGCCGACGCCTCGGGCTCGATCGACGACGTCGAGATCGCGCTCCAGCGCCAGGGCTACGCCGACGCCATGGCCGATCCGCAGGTGCTCTGGGCGATCGCGAACGGCGGGTCGGAGCGACGCATCGCCGTGACCTATGTGGAATGGGCGAGCGCGGCCAGCCAGGACGTGGTGGTCGACTGGATGGTGATCGAGGACGCCGCCTCGGCGACCGAGTTCGGGCGGCGGCTGATGGCCCCGCCGCGGCGCACCTTCGGCTCGAACGCCATCGGCTCGGCGCTTCTCAAGGGGCTGGAGCTGATCGAGGGCAACGCCTTCGAGGGCTGGCGAAAGGTGATCGACCTCTCGGCCGACAGCGCCTGGAACCCGATGGGCCCGCCGATCGCCGCCGCGCGCGAAGTCGTCGTCGCGGCCGGCGTGACGATCAACGGCCTCGCGATCCTCTGCCGCGCGGCCAACTGTTCGGGGCGTCCGCGCGGGGGCGATCTGGAGGCCGAGTTCGAGCGGCAGATGATCGGCGGTCCCGGCGCCTTCGTCGTGACCGCCGAGGATGCGCCGTCGTTCATGTTTGCGGTGCGGCGCAAGCTGATCCTGGAAATCGCCGGGCTTGGCGGGTCGGAAACGGCGGAAGCGTTCGTCCGTCTGCGCTGATCGAGGTTTCGGCGCCGATCCCCGCCCGCCCTGCCGGGGATACGGGTTTCATTTGAGTGCCTTTGGGTCAGCCTGGATCCGGATGAGATTGTTGCGCGCGGTCTCCGCATTCGCTTCACCGATTTGTCCGTCGACAAATCGGTGCGCGCCTGCCTGCCCGTCACGCCGGAGGCGTGCCTTCGGCACGACGCAGGCGCGTTACAGCGCCAGCCCAGGCAGGCCGTAGATTCACAAACCAAGTGCGACACCGGCTATCTCCGGGGCCGCCATGGG
>CAYTMB010000032.1:0-13636 GCA_964438465.1 uncultured Rhodovulum sp.
AGGGGCAGGCAGGCGCGGACCGATTTGTCGACGGACAAATCGGTCGGAGATGCGGCGCCGGTTGTGCTCATTCTGGAGACGGCCGCGCCGAACCATATTCGCAGGGAGCGCCCCGTCCCTCACCGTCACGCAGCTTGCGATCAGGTTAACGCGGCGCATATTACCTCATGATATCAATCGGATAACAGGAGTCGCACGCGTGCGACTCCTGCGCCGTCGCACCGGGCGTCAGGACAGTTTCGAGGGCGCCGTCATCTTGCCGTCCGCCACCCAGCGCGCGGCGAGCACCAGCGCGCCGGTGGCGAAATCCTTGCCGTGCGCCGCGATCATCGCCTGCGACACGTCGGCGAGCTGGCGGAAGAAGGCGTCCTTGCTTTCCTCCTCGGGGGTCAGGCGTGGTTCGGGGGGCATCGCGGATCTCCTGTTGGATCACTTGAAAAGGTCGGGCGGGAAGGCGACCAGCGTCGCCTGGCCCTCGGCGTCGCCGAAGGCGAGATGGGTTCCGTCCGGGCTCCAGGCCAGCGCGGTGATCGCGCCGCCCGAAGGCCGGAGCAGCATTTCCTCGCGCGAGCCGATCCTGTCGAGGCAGACCAGCCCGTTGCTGTAGCCGGCCGCGAGCAGCGGCCGGTCCGGACTCGCCGCGACGCGGTCGACCGCGACCAGCCCGGGCCTGCCCGCCTCGACCGGATCGCCCAGCCCGTCGGGCGTCAGCGTCCAGACCACGACGCGGTACGCGCCGGAGGTGGCGAAGGCGCCCGCCGGCCGGCTCCAGCCGAAGGAGGCGACCGGGGCGGGATAGTCGGGGTTCAGATCGACGAAGCCGTTCGCCGGCCGGAGCAGCGCCATGCCCGGCTCGCGAAAGCCGACCGCGAGCCAGCCGCCGTCGTGGCTCCAGGCGAAGGCGGCCGGCGCGTGGTCGAGCGGCAGGCGCTGGATCATCATGCCGTCGACCCAGAGCGCCACGCCCTCGGCGTCGCCGATCGCCAGCAGCCCGTCCGGCGCATAGGCCAGCGCGGTGACGGGCTGGCCGAGGTCGTGCCGCCGCGGCGCCTCGCCGGCGTCGTCGGGCAGGATCACCAGCCCCGTCGCGTCGCCGACCGCCACCGCCGCCGAACTCGGGTCGCGCGCGATCGCCAGCGCCGGGCCGTCGAGCGGCGCGGCGACCGGCACGGCCTGCGCGCGCGGCGTCACCGAGACCAGCCCGCCGCCCGCGCCGCCGGCGAGGAACGACTTCGCCCCCCAGGGCGCGACCGGCCCGGTCACGCCCTCGGCCTCGGCGGCCGGGCGGACCGGGTTCTTGCGCGGCAGGATCGTCTGGCGGCCGGTGTCGGCGGCCCGGCGCATCCGCGCCTCCGGCCGCTCGGGATCGGCGACCGTGGCGATGGCGAGCCGGCCGCCGCCGGCGAAGGCGACGGCGCCGCCCTCGCGGTTGAAGCAGGCTTGGGTCACGCCGCCGGGCAGGGTCCAGCTGCGCCCGATCAGGTCGAGCAGGCTGGGGGCGACTTCGGTCTCGTAGGACATGCGGGGTTCCTTTCAGCGATCAGCGGCGGCCAGCTCGGCGTCGAGCGCGGCGAGCCGGTCCTCCAGTGCGGCGATCCGGGCGTCGATCTCGGCGAGACGGGCCTGCGCCGCGTCGTCCTGCGCCTCCGCCGCGGCGCGGGTCTCGGCCGAGGCCCCGGCGTGGTCCTCGAAGCTCATCCGTTCGATGCGCGCGCCGCTGGCCGCCGCCTGCGCGCGCTGGCGCGCGCCGGCCGCCTCGCCGATGGCGAGCACGACCGACATCCGCTCGGCGAACACCTCCGGCACCGGGCGCGGCGCGGTCATCGCCCGGCGATCCGGTCGGCGTCGGCCTCGATCTGGGCGAGCTGGCGCGGCAGGTTGTCCGCCTCGCGCACGAACTTGCGCTCGACCGCGCCGATATGGCTGCGCAGCGCGTCCCAGATGTCCGAGCGCAGGACGTTGGTGGTGTCGCCCATCAGCCGCTCGATCTCCTGGACGCGGAACGGCCGCGACAGCGCCACGCCGGAGAACACGAAGTCGCGCATCTCGGTGGCGTGGCGGTCGATGAAGATCTGCAAGAGCGCGGTGTCCTCGCGGCGGATGCCGCGGGCCTCCAGCTCGCGGATGACGAGGTCCTGGAAATAGGTCAGCACCTTGTACTGGGTCTCGCCGACGAACTGCATCACGAAGACCAGGTCCTCCGGCGCCCGCGCGACGATGGCCTCGGCCAGCGCCGAGCCGGCCTCGGCGCCGTCGCTGCGCCTGTCGTCCATCCGTGGCATGGCGCCCTCCAAGCGTCCGGCGGAGCCCGGCGGACCGGGACTCATCCCGCCTAGTAAAGGAAAAATTTCATTTGTTGGCAACAAGATTCACTATCTAATTGCCACTGTAACGTGCGCATTGACTGCGCGATACATGTGTAAAGATTCGATACAATATTGCGGACGCGAAATCCGTGCTGTACCGCAACAATCGTAGCGTTTTCAGACCTGAAATCGTGCGAACATTGTTGGCACGAAACATGCTTGGTCCCTGACACAAGAAGCGCGCCGCCCGAAAAGCCGCGGCGTCACAAGAACAAAGGAAGGGAGTCTCCGATCTTGGATCCGACCGAGTGCATTCCGATGCGGTCCCGCATCATCACCGGCCCGTCCCGATCGGTTCCGATCGCTCCGCTGACCTTTGCCGACCTGCCGGCCGGGCTTCCCGGCTCTTCACACACCAGACGGAAAGGTGAACGGCAATGACGGCGCTGACACTGAACAAGATCACGGCCCAGCGGGGGATATCCGTTGGCGAGGCGGCGAAGAAGATCGCCGACCTGGGGTGGAACCCCTCCTACGTCCAGGAGGCGATGACCTATCCCTCCGACTACAAGATCGCCAAGGCTCCGCGCGATCCGATGAAGCAGGTGCTGCGGTCCTACTTCCCGATGCAGGAGGAAAAGGACAACCGAGTCTACGGCGCGCTCGACGCGGCGCTGCGCGGCGACATGTTCCGCAATGTCGAGCCGCGCTGGGTCGAATGGATGAAGCTGTTCCTGGCGATCATCCCCTTCCCGGAGATCTCGGCCGCCCGCTCGATGGCGATGGTCGCCCGCCTCGCGCCGGGCGAGGAGCTGCGCACCGGCTTCACCATGCAGATGGTCGACGAGTTCCGCCATTCCACGATTCAGATGAACCTGAAGAAGTGGTACATGGAGAACTACATCGACCCGGCCGGCTTCGACATCACCGAAGAAGCCTTCGGCAAGTGCTACGCCACCACGATCGGCCGGCAGTTCGGCGAGGGTTTCATCACCGGCGATGCGATCACCTCGGCCTGCATGTACCTGACCATCGTCGCCGAGACCGCCTTCACCAACACGCTCTTCGTGGCGATGCCCTCGGAGGCCGCCCGCAACGGCGACTACGCGCTCCCCACCGTGTTCCTGTCGGTGCAGTCCGACGAGAGCCGGCATATCGGCAACGGCCATTCGCTGCTGATGGCCGCGCTCAAGGATCCGTCGAACCACCAGTTGATGGAGCGCGACATGCGCTACGCCTTCTGGCAGAACCACGCGATCGTCGACGCCGCGATCGGCACGTTCATCGAATACGGCACCACCAACCGCGACAAGGACAAGGAGTCCTACGCGGAGATGTGGCACCGCTGGATCTACGAGGACTACTACCGCACCTACATGCTGCCGCTCGAAAAGTACGGCATCAAGATCCACCACGACGACGTGCAGGCGGCCTGGGACCGCATCACCAAGAAGAACTACGTCCACAAGGTCGCGCAGTTCTTCGCGGTCGGCTGGCCGGTGAACTTCTGGCGGATCGAGGCGCAGACCGACAAGGACTTCGAGTGGTTCGAGGCCAAGTACCCGGGCTGGTACGCCGAGTTCGGCGACTTCTGGAAGTGGTACGACAAGCTGAGCCACAAGGGCCAGAAGGTGCTGCTGTTCAACTCGGACGTCGGCTACGTCTACCCGCACCGCTGCTGGTCCTGCCTCGTGCCCTGCCTGATCCGCGAGGACATGGTGGTCGGCGAGATCGACGGCCAGCTGCACACCTTCGCCCACGAGCTCGACAAGTGGACCGCGACGGTGGCCTTCGCCGACGAGTACGAGGGCCGTCCGACGCCCGCGATGGGCCGCTTCAGCGGCAAGCGCGAGTGGGAGACGCTCTATGACGGCTGGGACCTGGCCGACGCCATCAAGGACCTCAACTTCGTGCGTCCCGACGGCAAGACCCTGGTCCCGCAGCCGCATCTGCGCTTCGACGACAAGGAGATGTGGACGCTGGACGACGTGCGCGGCAACACGCTGGGCTCGCCGCTGAAGGCGCTGCGCGAGATGTCGCCCGAGGCCCGCGAGGCGCATCTCGCGGAATATCGCGCCGGCTTCACCATCAATCCCTGCCACTAGGCCAGACTTGGGGGGCGGGCTCGCCCGCCCCCTCTTTTCCGCAAGGGTGGGAACATGACCGAAGTCTACACAGTCCGACTGAACCCCGTCGGGGTCGAATTCGAGGTCGAGGACGGCGAGACGGTGCTGAACGCCGCCTTCCGCCAGGGCATCTCGCTGCCGCACGGCTGCAAGGAAGGCCAGTGCTCGGCCTGCAAGTGCAACCTGCTCGAAGGCGAAGTCGAGATGCTGAAATACTCGACCTTCGCGCTGAACGACAGCGAGAAGGAACAGGGCGGCATCCTGCTGTGCCGCGCCATCGCCTATTCCGACATGGAGGTCGAGCTTCTCAACTTCGACGAGGAGCTGCTGTCCAAATCGATCGCCGTCAAGGAATTCACCGGCCGCATCAGCGGGATCGAGCGGCTGACCCACGACATCCGGGCGATCGAGATCACCCTTTCCGCGCCGATGAAGTTCTGGGCGGGGCAGTATGCCGACATCACCGTCGCCACGAAAACGGGGGAGACGATTACGCGTTCGTTCTCCATGGCAAATACGCCGGAGCAAACCGAAAAGCTCCAGTTCATCATCAAGAAATACCCCGAAGGACGCTTCTCCGGCGAACTCGACGGCGGCGGAATCGACGTCGGCGCCGAGGTCACCGTGCGCGGACCCTTCGGCAGCTGCTTCCGCCGCGAAGACCGGGAAGGAGCCCTGATCCTCGTCGCCGCCGGCTCGGGCATGTCGCCGATCTGGTCGATCCTGCGCGACCATATCGCCAGCGGCGAGACCCGCCCGGTGCATTTCTTCTACGGCGCGCGCACCCAGGCCGACCTGTTCTATCTCGACCGCATCCGCGAGCTGACCGAGGCGCACGGCGACGTCACCTTCACCCCGGTGCTCAGCCACGCCAATGACGACGGCACCTGGAACGGCGCCCGCGGCTTCGTCCACGAGGTGGTCAAGAGCCGGCTCGACGAGCTTGGCATCGCCGGCGAGGGCGACGTCTACGCCTGCGGTCCGCCGCCGATGATCGACGCGCTGTCGCCGGTGCTGTTCATGCAGGATTTCGACCCCGACCGCATCTACTTCGACCGGTTCACGCCGTCTACCGGTTCGTCGGCCCACTGAGGTGGCCGACCGCTAGCAGGTTGAACCCAACAACGAAAGGGAGGCCACCTCCATGCCAGCCACTTCCAGCTCCGTCGGATCCGGCGCCGCCGGCGCCGCGAACTTCTCCGGTTCCGACAGCCGCCGCTACAACTACTTCGAACCGAAGGGCAAGCGCGCGACCCATTACGAGGACGTCACCGTCGACGTCCAGCCCGACCCCGAACGCTACCTGATCCAGAACTGGATCATCGCCTTTCCCAACGGCGACGGCGCCTACACCAAGGACGCCACCGCGGCGAAATCCTCGAACTGGCACGCCTTCCGCGCGCCGGATCAGGAATGGGAGCGCACCCACTACCAGCGTCAGTCCAAGATCGAGACGATGGTCCAGAGCGTGATCCAGAACGCCCGCCGCGCCAACGCGCCGCAGGCCTTCGACCGGGTCTGGGTCAAGATCCTGATGACCCATCTGGGCGCGTGGAAACATGCGGAATTCGGCCTCGGCGCCGCGCTGATGCAGGCGCAGCGCGACGGCTACACCCAGATGATCAACAACGCGACGCTGACCAACAGCTCGTACAAGCTGCGGCTGTCGCAGGACATCACGCTCTATCTCGCCGAGATCGGCATGGATCTCGAGGGCTGGGACGACGAGGCCGGCAAGCGCGCCTGGATGGAGGATCCGGTCTGGCAGGGCGCGCGCGAGGCGGTCGAGACCATCATGGGCTCGGCCGACTACGTCGAGCAGTATCTGGCGATCAACCTGCTGTTCGAGCCGCTGGTGGGCGAGCTGTTCCGCTCCGGCTTCCTGATGCAGGTCGCCGCGGCGAACGTCGATTTCATCACGCCGTCGGTGATCTCGGCGGCCGAGGCCGATTACGAGCGCAACCTCGCGAACGCGATCGACTTCGCCTGGCTCCTGGTCAACGACGAGGAGCACGGCGCGAGCAACCGCGCGCTGTTCCAGACCTGGATCGCGAAATACGGCGACCTCTGCGACAAGGCCTCCGCCGGACTGCGCCCGATCTGGTCGATGCCGCATTCCAAGCCGGTCTCCTACGACGACGCCCGCGCGGTCTCGGTCGAGCGGCTGACGAAGATCCTCGGCGAACTCGGCCTGAGCCGCTGAACCGGAACGGGAAAGGAACAAGACCATGAGCACTGTCGCACGCGACGCTTCGCACCAGAACATCTTCAAGGAGATGAAGGACATCGTCTTCGACCAGACGATCTCGCACCAGTGCGGGGTGACGATGAACGATTCCGTCGAGGCGCGCGCCATCGCCGAATTCATGGGCGCCAAGGAGGGGGTCACCGTCACCTACGCCCCGGCGATGATCCGGATCGACGGCGAGGGCAAGCTGATCTTCAAGATGGACGACATCGGCGAATATCTCGGCCGCGACATGACGGCCGAGATCTTCGAGGTGAACACCTCGACCCATTACGGCCGCATGGTGCGGGTGGACGACAACACCGTGATCCTGTTCGGCGACATGGACGAGGTGATGGAGTACATCTGAGCGGACGAAGACGGCGGGGCCGGCTTCGTCCGGCCCCGTCGGCATTGCCGAAACGGGGAGATCATCCATGGAAACCGCGACGTTCGCGAACAGGCCGAAGGCCGGCAGGACCGGCAAGATGAAGGCGGCGGTCTTCGTCGAGAAGGGACGCATCGTCCTCGAGGACAAGCCGATCCCCGAGATCGGCCCGCAGGACGCGCTGATGCGCGTGACCACCACCACGATCTGCGGCACCGACGTGCACATCCTCAAGGGCGAATACCCGGTGGCCAAGGGCCTCACCATCGGCCACGAGCCGGTCGGGGTCATCGAGAAGCTCGGCTCCGAGGTGAAGGGCTTCACCGAAGGCCAGCGCGTCATCACCGGCGCCATCACCCCCTCGGGCTGGTCGAACGCCTGCCTCTGCGGCTTCTGCAGCCAGGACGGCGCCGGCACCAAGCACGGCTGGCAGGCGATCGGCGGCTGGAAGTTCGGCAACACCATCGACGGCTGCCAGGCCGAATACGTCCGCATCCCCGACGCGATGGCCAATCTCGCCGCGATCGACGACAACCTGACCGACGAAGAAGTGCTGATGTGCCCCGACATCATGTCGACGGGCTTCGCCGGCGCCGAGAACGGCGGCATCAAGATCGGCGACACCGTCGCGGTGTTCGCCCAGGGCCCCATCGGCCTCTGCGCCACCGCCGGCGCCAAGCTGATGGGCGCGACCCGGATCATCACCGTCGATTCCGTGCCCGCGCGCATGGAGATGTCGCGCCAGCTCGGCGCCGACCTCGTCATCGACTTCAAGGCCGAGGACCCGGTCGAGGCGATCATGGCCGCCACCGACGGCCGCGGCGTCGACGTCGCCATCGAGGCGCTCGGGACCCAGGCCACCTTCGAGGCGGCGCTGCGGGTGCTGCGCCCCGGCGGCGTGCTGTCCAGCCTCGGGGTCTATTCCGGCGACCTGACCATCCCGCTCGACGCCTTCGCCGCCGGCCTCGGCGAGAAGTCGATCAAGACCGCGCTCTGTCCGGGCGGCAAGGAGCGGATGCGCCGGATGATGGCGGCGATCGGCTCGGGCCGGGTCGATCTCAAGGGCCTCGTCACCCACCGCTTCACGCTCGACCGGATCGAGGAGGCCTACGACCTCTTCGCCAACCAGCGCGACGGCGTCCTCAAGGTCGCCATCTCCGTCTGACCGACAGCCACCCAGACCAACACAACCAGGGAGCAAACCATGTACAAGACGCCCGACGGCCGGGAAATCTTCATCCTCGACGGCCACGTCCACTTCTGGGACGGCAGCCCCGAGAACCAGCGCAACATCCACGGCAAGCAGTTCATCGAGTGCTTCTACGCCTACCACACCAACCTCAGCCCGCCCGAGGAGCGCTGGGAGAAGTCCAAGTTCGAGAAATACTCCGAGGACGACATCTACAACGACCTGTTCGTCGACGGCCCCGACGACATGGCGATCGTGCAGACCACCGCGCTCGGGGATTTCTACAAGAACGGCTTCGGCAACATCGACCGCACGCACGAGATGGCCCGGCGCCACCCGGAGCGGTTCATCATCAACGGCGCCTATGACCCGCGCGACGGCGAGAAGGCGCTCGAATACATCCACTGGATGAAGGAGACCTACAACATCCAGGGCGTGAAGCTCTACACCGCCGAATGGAACGGCGAGTCCAAGGGCTACAAGCTCGACGATCCGGCCTCGGTGCGCTGTCTCGAGCTCTGCGACAAGCTCGGGATCAGGAACATCCACGTCCACAAGGGCCCGACGATCATCCCGCTGAACAAGGACGCCTTCGCGGTCGGCGACATCGACCCGGTCGCGACCGACTTCCAGAACCTCAACTTCATCGTCGAGCACTGCGGCCTGCCGCGCCTCGACGACTTCTGCTGGATCGCGGTGCAGGAGACCAACGTCTACGCCGGCCTCGCCGTCGCGCTGCCGTTCATCCACGCCCGGCCGCGGTACTTCGGCGAGGTCATCGCCGAGCTGCTGTTCTGGGTCGGGCCGGAGAAGATCCTGTTCGGCTCGGACTACGCGATCTGGACGCCGAAATGGCTGGTCGAGAAGTTCTGGAACTTCCAGATCCCCGAGGACATCGCCGCCGAACGCGGCGTGCAGCTGACCGACGAGATCAAGGAGAAGATCCTCGGCCTCAACGCCGCCCGGCTCTACGACGTCGACGTGGCGGCGGCGAAGGCCCGGCTCGCGGCCGCGCCCGTCTCGATCGCGGCGGAGTGACGGCGATGCAGGACCGCGAAGCCATGCCGTCGCGCCTGCGCGACGTCTGGGCCCGGCTCGATCTGGTCAACGATCCCGAGCTGGACGAATCCCTGACCGAGCTCGACTTCATCGAGGCGGTCTCGGTCGGCGATGAGGGCGACGTGCTCGTCTGCTTCCGGCTGCCCACCTACTGGTGCAGCCCGAACTTCGCGTTCCTGATGGCCGAAAGCATCCGCCGCGAGGTGGGGGCCTTGCCCTGGGTCGCGCGCGTCAGCGTGCGGCTCGAGGACCACATGTGCGCCGAGGAGATGAACGAGGCGGTCAACTCCGGCCGCAGCTTCGCCGAGGCGATGGCGCTGCGCCCGGAGTTCGCCGACCTCGCCGAGGTGAGGGAGAAGTTCGACGGCAAGGCGTTCCAGCGCCGCCAGGAGGCGGTGCTGCTCGCGCTGCGCGCCTGCGGCTACGCGCCGGCCCAGGTCGCGGCGATGACGCTGGGCCAGCTCGACCTGCTCGCCTTCACCGAGGCGGAGGCCGTGCGCCAGCTGCCGCGCTACCGCGCCATCCTGACCGAACGCGGCCTCGCCGCGGCGCCGGGCGACCACGCCTTCCCCGATCTCGCCGGCCGGCCGCTGACCGCGGCCGGCTACGCCGACCGGATGGGGGCGCTGCGCGCGGTGCGGATCAACATGGAGTTCGGCGGCGCGCTGTGCCGCGGGCTCAAGCAGAGCCGCTACAAGGAGGTGGTGCAGCTCGACGGCGAACCGACGCTGGTCGATTTCCTGCTCGAACGCGTCCCCCCGAGGCAATCCGCCGGCTGAACCGGCGCACAATCCAGCAGACCAGGCCTGTTTCAAGAAACAGACGGAGGAAGACATGCCCAAAATCCTGATCCACGGCAACGAAGCCCGCCAGGCCCTGGCGCGCGGCGTCAAGCGCCTCGCCGCCGCGGTCGAACCCACGCTCGGCCCCAAGGGCATGAACGCGATGGTCGACCGACCGATCGGCACGCCGCTGATCACCCGCGACGGCGTCTCGATCGCCTCCGAGATCGAGCTGTTCGACCGCTTCGAGAACATGGGCGCCCAGGTGGTGCGCGAGGTCTCGATGCAGACCAACGAGGTCGCCGGCGACGGCACCACCACCTCGATCGTGCTCGCCAACGGCATCGTCCAGGGCGGCGTCGAGCTGACCTCGCGCGGCGCCAAGGCGGTCGATCTCTGCCACGGCATCGACCTCGCGGTGCGCGCGGTGCTCGACGCGCTGCGCGCCAGCGCGATCCCGGTCGAGGGTCCGCTGCTCGACAGCGTCGCCAACATCGCCGCGAACGACCGCAAGCTCGGCGCGCTGGTCGCCGACGCCTACCGCGCCGTCGGCGCCAAGGGCGTCATCACCACCGATTTCGCCGTCGGCATCGACAGCCATGTCGATGTCGTCGAGGGCATGTCCTTCGACCGCGGCTATATCTCGCACCACCTCGTCACCGACCAGGAGGCGATGAAGGCCGAGCTCGCGAGCCCCTATATCGTGCTGACCGACCTCAAGCTGACCTCGCCGGCGCAGATCGCCGCCGCCCGCGCCATCGCCGAGGAGGACGGCCGGCCGCTGATGATCGTCTCCGAGGACTGCGCGCCCGAGGTGCTGACCTCGATCCTCGGCCGCGACGCGCCGGGCAGGTTCCTCGTGGTGCATCCGCCGGAATACGGCCAGTGGCGCAAGGCGATGATGGAGGATCTCGCGATCCTGACCGGCGGCCGGGTCGTGGTGAAGGAGCTCGGCGGCCGGCTCGAGGACATCACCCGCGAGGATCTCGGCTCCGCCGACGCGGTGTGGGCGACCGGCTCGGACACCACCATCGTGCGCGGCCATGGCGATCCCGACGCCATCGCCGCCCGTCGCGCCCAGGTGCAGCGGCTCTACGACCGCGCGCCGCCGAACATCGAGCAGGACAAGCTGCGCGAGCGTCTGGCCAAGCTCTGCGGCGGCACCGCGGTGATCTACGCCGGCGGCGTCACCCCGGTCGAGCAGAAGCGCACCATCCAGCTGATCGAGGACGCGCTCAACGCGGTCCGCGCGGCGATGGAGGAGGGCGCCGTCGTCGGCGGCGGCATGGCGCTGGCCCGGGTCGCCTCGGCGCTCGACGCGCCGATCGCCGAGGCCGACGGCGACGTGGCCGCGGGCATGAAGCTGGTGCAGTCGGTGCTGTCGCGCCCGCTCGCCCGCATCGCGCTGAACGCCGGCCGCGATCCCAACGAGATCCTGCGCAAGGTCGGCGGGCTCGGGGCCGCCGAGGGCTTCAACGCCGAGACCGGCCAGTTCGGCGACCTGCTCGCCACCGGCGTGATCGACCCGCTGCGGGTCACCTCGGCGGCGCTGGCGAACGCCGCTTCGGTCGCCACGCTGATCCTGACCACCGAGACGCTGATCGGCGACCACGCCGAGGACGAGGATCCCACCGCCGGCGCCGCCCTCGGCGGCGGCGCGGAGAAGCTGGGACGCAAGTGAAACGGCGGGACCGGCGCCGGGGCGCAAAATGCGGGATCCTGGAATCCACGCAATATCAGCGCTCTAGCTCCGGTCCCACTGTGGGACCGGCCAGAGACCAGGATCAGGGAGCCATCCGATGAAAGCCGCACGCCTCTACGAATACGACGCCGCGATGGCGGTCGATCTCAGGATCGAGAACGTCCGCGAACCCACCATCATGAAGCCCGACGAGGTCATCGTGAAGGTCGGCGCCGCCGGCCTCTGCCGCACCGACCTGCACATCATCGAAGGTGTCTGGAAGGACATCATGGACCACGACGGCCACCTCCTGCCGTTCATCATGGGCCACGAGAACGCCGGCTGGGTCGAGGACGTCGGCTCCGGCGTCACCTCGGTCAAGCCCGGCGACGCGGTGATCTGCCACCCGCACCGCACCTGCGGCATCTGCCTCGCCTGCCGCTACGGCGACGACATGCACTGCGAGCATTCGCTGTTCCCCGGCCTCGGCCTCGACGGCGGTTTCGCCGAATACTTCCTCACCAACGAACGCGCGCTGATCAAGCTCAACACCGGCATCACCCCGCTCGACGTGGCGCCGATGGCCGACGCCGGCATCACCGCCTACCGCGCGGCGAAGAAGGCCGCGAAGCTGCTGCGCCCCGGGGCCTATTGCGCGATCATCGGCGTCGGCGGTCTCGGCCATATCGCGCTGCAGAGCCTGCAGGCGATCTCCGGCGCCCGCATCATCGCCATCGACCGCGAGCCGGGCGCGCAGGCGCTGGCAAAGGAACTGGGGGCCGACTTCGTCATCAGCGGCGAGGGCGACGTCGTCGAGGAGGTCAAGGCGATCTCCGGCGGCGGCTGCCAGGTCGTGCTCGACTTCGTCGGCGAGCTCGGCGTCGAGAACCTCGCCTGGAAGATGGTCCGCGGCGGCGGCCAGCTCCTGGTGATCGGCTACGGCGGCGAGATCCACATCCCGACGCTGCATCTCGTCACCGCCGAGATCAACGTCGGCGGCAGCCTGGTCGGCAACTACACCGAGCTGGTCGAGCTGATGGAGCTGAACGCCGACGGCAAGGTGAAGATGCACTACACCCAGTACTCGCTCGACAACATCAACACCGCGCTCGACGACTTCAAGCACCGCCGGTTCGCCGGACGCGGCGTGATCGTGCCCTGACGCCATCCCCCCTCGCGCGCAGGCGCGGGGGGGAGGTAAAAACTTCGAAGGGGGGTCTTGCTGACTCCTGCGGCGAAACTAAGTGGGTCACCAACGGAGGGAGGGGCAACAAGGCGAAGCCATAGGGATTCGAGCCATGCCACGCGACCCGTCGATCACGCGAAGCGACCTCCTGACGATGTCGGCCCAGGTCGTCGCCGCCTATGCGTCGAACCATTCCCTCTCCGCCGCCCGCGTCCCCGGGCTGATCCAGTCGGCGTTCGAGACCCTGTCCGCGCTTGCGGACGTGGCCCCCGCCCCCGCCGAGCTGACGCCGGCGGTTCCGGTGCGCCGGTCGGTGACCGACGACTACATCATCTGTCTCGAGGACGGCCGGAAGCTGAAGATGCTCAAGCGGCACCTGATGGCCTCCTACGGCATGACCCCGGAGGAGTACCGCGCCAAGTGGGGCCTGCCCGGCGACTATCCGATGGTGGCGCCCAGCTACGCGCGGACCCGTCAGGACCTCGCGAGGAAAAGCGGCCTCGGCCGCAAGCCTTCGCCGCCCGCGCCCGCGCCGAAGCCGGGCCGCTCCCGCGCCAGGACAGCCGCATAGCCGCCGACCCGGCCTGGAGCGATACCCAACCGGACAGGATCGTCCGGTGATCGGGATATCGCGACAAGTCATGCGGGCTCGGGCTGACCGCCTCGGAGCTGGATGCGGCCGGAGCGCGCGG